>JAFZKM010000257.1 GCA_017553665.1 Lachnospiraceae bacterium | reverse complement strand
GGGAAGCTTTCACGGATAAAGGCGGTAAAATGGCCTTCTCCGCAGCCCGCCTCGAGGATCGGAGTTCCGTCTTCGACGCCCGAAAGCTTAAACAGACGGCCGACGCGCTGGAAGAAGTTCTTCATGAGCATGCGCTCGATCGGGTTCTTGGTATTGTATTTGTCGTAGAAATTGCCCGAAGGGCCGTTTACAGGTGACATAGTGTTTCCTTTCAGATGATTTGTTGCGGATCAAAGCCTTTCCGCGGCTTCGATGACATGCCTGCAGAGGATGGCCGTGGTGACCGATCCCACTCCGCCCGGAACCGGGGTAATGGCTCCGCACGCAGGCTCGACAGAGGCGAAATCGACATCTCCGCACATATTGCCGTCGGAATCAACATTGATCCCGACATCGATAACGGCCTGCGAGGCATTGGTATATGAAGCGTCGACGATGCGCGCGCGGCCGGCAGCGACAACAAGGATATCCTTATCGCGGCAGACCGAGGGAAGGTCAACGGTTTTAGTATGGCACATGGTCACGGTGGCATTCTCCTTCTGGAGCAGCATCGAAACGGGTTTGCCTATTACAAGGCTCCTTCCGATGACCGCGACATTTTTACCGCTAAGATTGTAACCATAAAACTTGAGAATTTCAATACAGCTTTCGGCGGTACAGGGAGCGAAGCCTTCGCCCCTGCCCGTAAACACATGGGTGAGCGAGCGCTCGGTCATGCAGTCCGCGTCCTTTCGGGCGTCGAGAGCTTCACAGATCGCAGCCTCGTCCAGATGCTTCGGAAGAGGGCGGAACATGAGGCAGCCGTGGACTTCAGGGTCGGAATTGATCTTCGCGATCTCCTCAAGAACCCGGGAAGTATCGGTATCCGCGGGCAGCAGGACTTTCCTTACCTCAATGCCTACAGCGTCGCAGCGCTTCAAGATACCTCGCTCGTACGCAAGGTCGCTTTCGTTTTCGCCGACGCGCAGCAGGGCGAGAGTCGGACGGATATTTCTTTCTTTAAGGGCGCCGCATCTTCCGGCGAGATCTTCGGTTAGAGCCGCGGCCGCGGGAGCGCCTTTCAGCAATTGAGCCATTCCTGCACCTCCAAAGTTTCGGATTCACACTAATACACTATAGCATAACCTTTTGATTTGCGGAAGAAGCAGAATGTTAACAATTGTTAATTTCACGGGCGGGGTATTGAAAAGTACCTGCTATTGTATTTAAATTATTAATAGTGTATAATAAGCGCACTTTGCGGGCAGTTGAGAGCCGCGGGGCGTATTGAAGACGATAGTTGTAAGAGGAATATAGATGAACGAAAACAGTAACGAAACATACAGATTTGACGCGAAGGATCGGCTGGTCAATGTCCTTCTCTATGCGGTGACGCTCGCGCTGCTCGGGACGATGGCCCTGCAGCTGCACAATCCGCCGGTGCTCGACGAGGTCGGTACCATGGCAAATACGGCATTTCTTGCCGGATACGACTGGACCGAGTGCGTGGCTTCGATGGGAAACCATTATTATAAGCTCGGAATGCCGCTGCTCTATTATCCCGCGTTCATGCTGATCAGCGATCCCTTCGTTCTGTACAGGGTGTGCATTTTCATCAATACTGTACTGATCAGTTTTGTTCCGGTTTTTGCGTATACCATCGTGAGGAAGCATATGCTGCCCACATCGAAGATCGAGACAGGCACGGTGCTCACGGACAGGGTGATACCCGCGCTTCTGGCACTTGCGGTGGGACTTCTTCCCTCGGTCAATCTGCATTCGCTCTACGCGAAGTCGGATCCGATGCTCATTTTCCTTGCGTGGCCGATATCTCTCTGCATACTCGAGGGACTTGACGCTGTCAGGGAGGACCGGAAAGCAAAGAATTATATCTGCTCGATACTAGCGGGATTTCTGGCGGTCTACGCGTATTTTTCGCATACGCGCGGAATTGTGGTGATCATAGCGTTGGTCATGACCAACGTATGCATGCATATTTTCACGAGACGCAGGCCTTTTGCATGGATCCCGTTCATTGCTTCGACCGGAGCGTTCATGGTACTTGAGCGTATCGTGTCCGGTATGATCAAGAGAAACGTACTGATCTACGGAACAAAGCACGGAACGCTTGACAGCGCGGGACTCGGAGAATTAAAGAATCTTGCTTCAAAGAGCGGCATCCTTTCGATGGTGAAGCTGATCATCGGCTGGCTTTACAATGTTTTCGCGGCCTCCTACGGCATGATCATCATCGGACTTTTCGTCGCGATATATCTGATATTCAAGACCTTTGCGTATAAAAAGGCATATGGTTCGCGTGAGGCGATCCCCTATAAGGAGACCGCGTTCGCGGCGTTCAGCTTCCTTAATTTCTGCGGTTCGTTCGCGATGGGCGCGCTGTTCTTCTTCCGCCCCGTGCATCAGTTTTTCCTGACAGCGGACAGCGGGCGCGCGGACAGAGTAGTGTTCGGAAGATATACGGTCTGCACCGTCGGACCTGTAGTGCTGATCGCGCTGTTCTGCCTTATTTACAGGAGCGATCTGCTCGGACTGAAGACAAAGATCGTTTCGGTCTGCTGTTACATTATCATTTTCCTGCTGTTCGTGTTCTACGTTTCGCCGTGGATCGACGGACACAGCGCGAATTCTAGATATTTCATCTCGCTCTGCACCTTCATGAAATACCCGTATGAGGGCGGAACATCGGCCGTGATCGAGAATATGTGCACGGCGCTGAGATACGCGGGAGAGCTCGCGTTCGTAATATTCGCGGCTGTACTGTTCCTTTCGTCCAAAGTCGGAGATAAGGGTTCCGAGCTTTTCACGAAGATCAGGAATCCGCTGATGCTCGGTATAGTGGCCGTTTATTCGGCGGTCATCATTCTGGTGAACTTTACCGACGCGAGGCTTGCGCGCGATACCTTCCTCTACGGCCGCGTGAGCAAGACGGCGGCAGTGCTTAACGATATCGCGGAGAACACCGACATTGAGGAGAGATATCCGTTCGTTCTCATTATCGATGCCAATCTGAACATCAAGCATCATCAGGCGGCGTCGATCGCGTATAATTTCGGAACATACAAGACACGCGTCGCGGATATGGACAATATGTTCATTGTCGCGAAGAAGGACAGATTCTTAAGCCGCTACTGCGATGACGATTATTATCTGTTTGACAGCTTCGATTACAAGAAGGCGAACAAGGACATTGTTTATGTAAAGGGAGAAGAGCTGGCAGCGGAACTTGAAGCCGCGGGCTATCACCTTACAAAATATACCGGAAAGCTTACTTCGGGCAAACACTGACAAGTAAGAAGACCACAGACGCAAGAGACAGGAGAGAAAATATGAAACTGATAATCCAGATTCCCTGCTATAACGAGGCAGAGACGCTTACCATCGCGCTTGACGCGCTGCCGAAGCATATTGACGGCATTGACAAGATCGAATATCTGATCATAAACGACGGAAGCAAGGACGACACCGTGAAGGTCGCAAAGGAATGGGGTGTCGATTATGTTGTCCACTTCTGCAAGAACAAGGGTCTCGCGAAGGGCTTTATGGCAGGTATCGACGCGTGCCTGAGGAACGGAGCCGACATTATCGTAAACACCGACGCGGACAACCAGTACTGCGGCGAGGATATCGAGAAGCTCGTTCGTCCCATTCTTGAGAAGAAGGCCGATATCGTGATCGGAGAGAGACCGATCGACCAGACAGAGCATTTTTCACCGCTGAAGAAGAAGCTGCAGCATCTCGGCAGCTGGACCGTGCGCGTGGCGTCGGATACCGATATCCCCGACGCGCCCAGCGGATTCAGGGCATACAGCAGAGAGGCCGCACTCAGACTGAATGTTACGAACCAGTATACATACACTCTTGAGACGATCATCCAGGCCGGCAACAACCGCATTCCGATGGAGTCTGTTCCGATCAGGACCAATCCCGAGCTGCGCAAGTCAAGGCTTTTCCACAGCATGTTCGGCTATATCAAGAAGTCGTCGATCACGATCCTGCGCTCGTACCTGATGTACAAGCCCCTGAAGTTCTTCGGAATCCTCGGTTCGATCTTCAACGCGGTAGGCCTGATCCTCGCGATCAGATACATCGTGTTCAAGTGCATGGGCGAAGGCGCCGGACATATCCAGTCGCTGATCGTGATGGCGGTGTTCTTCATGGTCGGCATCATCTGCTATCTGCTGGGTCTGCTGGCAGATGTTATCGCTTCGAACCGCAAGATACTTGAAGATGTCCAGTACCATGTCAGAAGAGCCGAGTACGACATCTACGAGCTGAAGAACGGAAAAGAGAACGGCAAAGAGAGCGATAAATAAGCAAAAACGGAGTTTCAGACGAAAGGAAGCTATCATTTCATGATGCGTGACATCAATATTGCGATCACAGCCGCGAGCTACAGCGGAAACAAGGGCGCCGCGGCCATGCTGCAGAGTTCGATAAAGCAGCTCCACAACCGTTACGGCAGCAGGCTCAATATTAAACTCATGTCCGTGTATCCCGGCGAGGACCGCAGACAGCTGCCCCATGATTTCGTGAAGGTGGTTCCGTGCAAACCCGAGAGGCTTCTGTTCATTGCGTTCCCTCTCGCGATCCTATACAGAGGACTCGGCTGGATCCCCGGAGTTAAGAGACTTCTCTGCAAAAACAAGATCCTGCGCGCCTACAGCGAGACGGATCTTGTAATAGACGAAGCAGGCATTTCCTTTGTGGACAGCAGAGGATTTGTCATGAATACCTATGCCTTCGTGACGATGGCGGTGCCGATGCTGATGAAGGTGCCGGTCGTAAAGTATTCGCAGGCGATGGGTACGTTTAAGAACGGCTGGAACAGATTCCTTGCCAAATGGATCCTTCCGAAGATGAAGCTGATCTGCGCGCGCGGACAGGGCACGCTCGATAACCTCGCGGGCATCGGGATCAAAGATAATGTTAAACTCTGTGCAGACGGCGCGTTTACGATGGAAGATGACGAGACGATCGCGAAGCTGGTTGCGGAAGCGACCGCGAAAGACGCATTTTTTGACACAGGAGCGGAGAATAAGCTCATTGGCCTTTCGGTGAGCTCGGTCGTAGACTCGAAGTGTACAAAGCAGGGCATTGATTACAGGAAGTCGATGGTCGACTTTGCAGATTATCTGACCGATAACGGCTACAAGGTGATGATCATCGCGAACGCGGCCCGGATCAAGAGCGAGAAGCCCAGGAACAATGACCTGATGGTCGGCGATGACATTTATTCGAGAGTAAAGAATAAGGACGCGGTCCGCTGGTACCATAAGGAAATGGATGCGGAGGAGATCCGCGAATATATCGGACGCTGCAGATTCCTTGTGGCGTCGCGCTTCCATGCAATGATCGGCGCGCTGCAGCGCAAGGTGCCGGTACTGCTGATCGGCTGGAGCCATAAGTATCAGGAAGTTCTCGATATGTTCGGGCTCGGTCAGTACGCGATCGATTTCTCGAAGCTCGAGTTGTCTTCATTCATTGAGGAGTTTAAGCGCTTTGAGGCGGCTGAAGGAGATATCAGGGCGAAGCTCGATCAGAATTACGATTCCGTGATGGAGAGCTCCGCAAACAATATCAAATACATCTCGGAAGTTATCGATAATGTCGTCGCAGTGCCCAAAAAGACCGGGAAGCTGCTCGATGTGCAGAATCCGGAAAAATACATGGGTACCTTTGTAAAGTGCCGCATGGGTTACGCCGCGGACGAGAATATCCGTGCGAACGCCGCTTCCGGAGGCATGATCACGGCATTGCTCGTGAACTGGCTCGAGACCGGAAAGATCGACGGCGCATGGGTCAGCAAAACCGCGTTTGAGGATGGGCAGCTGACTTATAAGACATTTATCGCCACCACAAAAGAAGAGATCATGGACTGCTCGTCAAGCGTATACATGGAAATGCCGCTGATGAAGCATATCGATATCCTGAAGGCTTTTAACGGAAAGGTCGCTGTTGTATTTACACCGTGCATGATGCGCGCTTTCAATAAGCTCTGCGAGAACGATCCCGAGCTCAAGGCGAAGGTTGCGATAAGACTCGGCCTCTACTGCAGCGGCAATCACTCCGACAGGGCGACGACCTTCTCCATGATCAAGTCCGGCATCGATCCGAAGAACGCGAAGAGGCTGTATTACCGCAGGGGGCACTGGAGAGGCGAGTCCACCGTCATTTACAATGACGGCTCCGAGAAGAATTTTTCATATACGAAGACCATCTGCGCGTACAAGAACGCGTACTTCTTCGAGAAGCCCGGCTGCATGTTCTGCCAGGATCATTTCGCTAACGCGGCCGATATCAGCTTCGGCGATATCTGGCTGAAGTCGATGAAGAGCAACCCGGTCAAGCATACGGGCTGTGTTATCAGAAATGAGAACGCGCTCGCGATGTATGAAGCCGCGGTAAAGGACGGCGCGATCGTTGAGCGCCACATGAGTTCGACCGAGGCGATCAAGAGCCAGAAGCGCGCGCTGGTATTCAAGTTCAATGCCGCGAAGGCCAAGGTTAAGCTTATCAGTTCC
>JAFZKM010000256.1 GCA_017553665.1 Lachnospiraceae bacterium | reverse complement strand
GGTGGTCGCGCTGCCGATCTGCGGCGTGCTGGCGATCATCCTTGAGAAGAAACTGGACAAGGTCTATGACGACATCAGTGAAGAGAACGCGAAGATGAATACCGTAGCGGAGGAAAACCTTGCGGGAGTACGTGTGGTTAAGGCCTTCGCGCGTGAGAAGTTTGAGATCGGCAAGTTCCTCGGACACAACAAGACTTATTACGATCTTAACATGAAGATGTCCCTGGAGTGGGTGCGCTACGATCCCATATTCGCTATGGTTTCGAGGCTTCTGCCCATTACCGCGGTACTTTTCGGAGGCGTGCTGGTGATCAGGGAAGAGATCACGCTCGGTGAGCTCTCGGCGTTTGTTGCATACTGCGAGAATGCGGTATGGCCGATGGAAATGCTCGGATGGATCGCGAATTCGATCGCGTCGGCATTCGCGTCGAAGAAAAAGATCGACAAGATCTTCGCGGAGAAGCCTTCTATCGAGGCACCCGATGCGGCCGGAGACGATTTTGAGTTCAAGTCGCTCGAGTTTGACCATGTGAGCCTCACGATCGGAGACAAGGAGATCCTGAAGGATATCTCGTTCAGGCTTGAAGCCGGCAAGACGCTCGGAATCATGGGCGCTACGGGCTCCGGCAAGACTTCGATCATCAACCTGATCATGCGCTTCTACGATCCGCAGGAGGGCACGGTAAGGCTGAACGGCATCGATATTAAGGAACTGCCGTTTGAGACGGTGCGCAGAGCGGCTGCGGTCGTTATGCAGGATGTTTTCCTGTTCTCCGACACCATTTCGGAGAATGTACGTCTCGGCAGCAAGGATTCCATTACGGATGAAGACATTGAAAATGCGCTTGACGCGTCCTGCGCCGCGGAATTCGTGACCGGCCTCGAGGAAGGCCGCGAAACGGTCATCGGCGAAAGAGGCGTGGGCCTCTCGGGTGGTCAGAAGCAGAGGATCAGCATGGCACGCGCATTCGCAAAGCATGCGCCGCTGCTGATACTTGACGATTCGACCTCGGCTCTTGACATGGAGACCGAGCATCAGGTGCAGAAGAATATCAGCGCAATGGGCGACATGACCAAGATCATCGTTGCTCACAGAATTTCGGCGGTACGCCGCGCCGAAGAGATCATCGTGCTTGAGGGCGGAAAGGTGCTCGAGCGCGGAGATCATGACGAGCTGATCAGTCAGGGCGGATACTATTATCAGACATATCTTGCGCAGTACGGCGAGGTTCCGGATTGCGAAGTTGTTCAGACCGCGTAAGCGCCTAAGAGTTCGCCGGATGCGGACTGACGCTGATAATGCATAACAGTTAGGAAGTGATAATTATGGCCAGAAACGCTACAAAACAGGACGAGCAGGTCAGCAACGTCAGCAAAATGAAGACACTGATGCGCCTGTTCTCGTACCTGCTCGATTACAGAGGTCTGATCGCCGTTGTATTTCTTATCATGGCGGCGGCGACCACCATATCGATAATAAACCCGCTCATCATTGAGCGCGCGATAAACGTACACATCGCGAACCGCGACACCCGCGGACTTATAATCCTCGGCTGTGTCGGAATAGGACTGAATCTGGTGCTCGTGTTCTTAGTCAAGGCACGTATGTACCTGATGGCAAAGATGTCAAACGACGTCCTCGCGAAGGTCCGCAAACAGCTCTATGAGCACATTCAGACGCTGGGATTCGGCTTCTTCGACAGCCGTCCCACCGGAAAGATCCTTTCAAGGATCATGGGCGACGTCAATTCCATGAAGGACGTCCTCTCAAACAGCGTAACCACGCTGATCCCCGACGCCGTGACGGTTATCGCGGTAGTCGTCATCATGATGATGAAGGACTGGAGACTGGGCCTTGCCTCGCTCTGGAGCCTTCCGATCATGATCGCGGGTGTCTGGACCGTTCAGACCCGCGCGCATAAGGGATGGCAGAATTTCAGAAAGAAGAACTCCAACCTCAACGCGTTCATCCATGAGGATGTCGCGGGCATTAAGATCGTACAGAGCTTCAATGCGGAGAAGGAGACTCAGGCCACATTTGACGGCCTGGTCGAGGAGCATTACGACAGCTTTATCGACGCGGTACGCTGGGCAGACCTGTTCGGACCCGTTACCGATATCTGCTGGGCAATAGGCCTCATCGCGATGTATTATGTCGGAGTAAAGGTTCTCGGCATTGAAAATGTTCAGGTCGGAACACTCGTCGCGTTTGCGTCGTATGTGGGAATGTTCTGGATGCCCGTTATGCATCTGAGCAATCTTTATAACCAGCTTGTGACCAATGTCGCGGGCGCGGAGCGTATTTTTGAAATTCTCGACACGAAGCCCGAGATCACGGATGAGCAGGCGGAATGCGACCTGCCCGAGGTAAAGGGAGCGGTAGATTTTGAGCATGTAAGCTTCCATTACGACGAAGATCCCGATGTCCTCTCGGATGTCAGTTTCCATGTTAATCCCGGCGAGATGATCGCGCTTGTGGGACCTACCGGCGCCGGAAAATCAACTATTGTAAATCTGATCTCAAGATTTTATGATGTACAGGAGGGCAGGATACTGATCGACGGCTACGATATCCGCGAAGTGACTATCGAGAGCCTCAGAAAGCAGCTCGGCGTCATGACGCAGGAGAACTTCCTCTTCACCGGAACGATCCGCGAGAATATCCGTTACGGAAGGCTCGACGCGACTGATGAAGAGATCGAGGCAGCGGCGAAGGCCGTTAACGCCCACGATTTCATCATGAAGCT
>JAFZKM010000255.1 GCA_017553665.1 Lachnospiraceae bacterium | reverse complement strand
ACTCGGAGTCGGCTTCTTCTCGGGCCTTAAGGTCACAGGTCCTGCGATGGTAAAGGTGGCCGACAGCTTCCTTAAAGACCACAGTTTCTTTGACTACCGTTTCATTTCCACCCTCGGCCTCACGGATGATGATGTTGCAGCTATCGGGGCTGCTGACGGGATCAGGACCGCTGCGGGAGCATATCAGGCCGATGCCGTAGTTACCGGCGGTTCGGGTGAATCGGCCGTGCGCTTCCATTCCCTTACCTCCGATATAAACACGCCCTCTCTCACCGCAGGACGTCTGCCCGAACGTTCGGGAGAAGCCGTCGTCGACGGACGATTCTGCTCCGAAGACATGATCGGCCGGACGATCACTCTTTCCGATTCCAACAGCGAAGACACCTTCGACAGCTTCAAGCGCCGTGATTTTACCGTCGTTGGTCTTGCATATTCCCCTTTGTATCTTAATTACGAGCGCGGCACGACCTCGGTCGGTAATGGGTCCGTCAGCTACTTCTGCTTCATTCTTCCCGAAGATTTTGATATTGAAGTTTATACCGAGATCTACGCAAAGACGGATTCCGATCACTATATCTATTCGGACGAATATAACGCGCTTAAGGACAGCCTTAAGCCTTCCATGGAGGCTCTCCTTACCGAACGCGCCATGATCCGTTACAACGGCCTATACTCCGATGCCTCGGATGAACTCGAGGACGCGCGGAAGGAACTGTCCGACGCTGAGCAGAAGCTTGCCGATGCGCACAAAGAGATCGATGACGGCAAAAAAGAAATCGTTGACGGCGAAAAAGAACTTGAGGACGCACAAGCCGAGATCGCCGACAAAGAGATCGAGCTCGCCGACGCGGAAAAAGAGATAGCCGAGAATGAGAAAAAGCTTCTCGACGCCGAAAAAGAAATAGCTGAAAACGAAGAGAAACTCGCTGATGCCGAAAGAGAGATTGCAGAGAACGAAAAAAAACTCTCCGCCGGTGAAAAGGAGATAGCCGCTAACGAAAAACTCATATCAGACGGTGAGAAAGAACTTGCGGACGGCAAGACACAGCTGGACGACGCCGCAAAACAGATCGTGGAGAACGAAACCTTACTTGATGCCGCCGCGAAAGAGCTTTCCGAAAAGGAACAGCAGATAAATGCCGGCGAAGCGGAGCTTGACAAAAACGAACAGCTCCTTGCCGATGCATTTGAGCAGCTGAATGCTCAGGAGCAGGAACTGCTTACCGCAAAAGCCGGCATGATGGCTATGGGACTTCCCGAAGAAGCAGTCATGGCTCAGCTGTCCGAACAGTTTGCCGCTCTCGAATCTGCAAAAGCAGAGCTTGAAGCCAACGATGCGGCACTTAAAACCGCCAGATCGGAGCTTGAAGCCGGAAAAACCGCCCTTTCCGAAGGAAAAGCCGAATACGAGCAGGGTATTGAAGCATTAAAAGCCGGAAAAGCCGAATACGAAAAGAACCTTGCAGCTTACGAGACCTCAAAAATGAAACTTGAAAGCGGACGTAAGGAACTGGAAGAAGCAAAGGACAAGGCCCAAGAAGGGCGTATTGAGCTGGAAGATGCGAAACGCAAGGCTGCGGACGGCCGCAAAGAATTGGAAGACGCGAAAGCCGAGGTTGCGAACGGATGGAAGGAATTAAACGACGGCAAGGCTGAGTTGGAAGACGGAAAGCAAAAACTGGCAGACGCACGGACCGAAATAGCGGACGCTGAAAAAGAACTCGAAGACGCCCGCAGGGAGCTTGCGGATGGTGAGGCAGAGCTTGCAGATAAGGAACAGGAATTCTATGACGCAAAGGCTGATTTTGAAGACGCCGAGAAAGAACTCGCCGACTTTAAGGAACCTTCCACTTATCTGCTCACCCGCGATGAGAACATCGGTTACGCCTGCTTCGAGAACGACTCAAAGATCGTAGACGGTATCGCTGTCGTATTTCCGGTATTCTTCTTCCTCGTGGCTGCGCTTGTATGCGTAACGACCATGAGCCGCATGATCGAAGAACAGCGTACGCAGATAGGTGTCTTAAAGGCACTCGGCTACAGCTCGGGCACAATAATGGCAAAATACCTCATTTACTCGGGAAGTGCCGCGCTCTTTGGAGGCGTCGGCGGTTTCTTCTTCGGCTGCTGGCTTTTCCCTACAGTCATCTGGAAGGTATACGGCCTGATGTACGGCTTTACCTCTCTGAAGTACCTGTTTGATCCCGTGCTGTTTGTCATTTCGATAACCGTTGCTCTCTTCTGCTCCGCAGGAACCACCTTTATCTCCTGTCGCTACGACCTCACCCGCGTCGCAGCCGAGCTCATCAGGCCCAAGTCGCCCAAAAGCGGCAAGCGGATACTGCTCGAGAGAGTCGGATTTATATGGAAAAGGCTCAAATTTCTCCACAAGGTCTCCATTCGCAATATCTTCCGCTACAAAGGACGCTTTGTAATGATGCTTCTCGGCATCGGCGGCTGTACAGGGCTTCTGATCGCCGGTTACGGCATCAGGGATTCGATCACCGAGATTGCGGATGAGCAGTACACCAGGATCCTGGTCTACGATGAGATGGTCAATTTCTCTGAAGCGCTTAACACCGAAGAATTAGACTCCTTTAGGGATGAATTCAGCGAAAGTCTCGAAACGTTCATGCCGATACTGCAGTTTAGCGCCGATCCCGTGGACCGCGGTTCCATCCGTTCGGTCAACATGGTAGTCCTCGAGAGCGATCGGAACTGGACGGATCTGATAAAGCTTCATGACAAAAAGACCGGTGAGCAGCTTGCCTTCCCGGGCACGGGCGAAGTCATAATCACACACAATGCAGCTAAAATCTATAATGTCGCGGTCGGTGATCCCATAACCTTCAGGGATTCCGACTTTAACGAATACACGCTGAAAGTCAGCGGTATCTGCGACAATTATTTTAATTCGTATGCATACATCAGCGCCGACACCTACGATTCCCGATCACAACAAAGCCTGTTTAAAGCCGCCTTTGTTAACATAAAAGAAGGCGTCGACCTGCATGAGGCCGCCGCCGCGTTCATGAACCATGATAAGGTTGCATCGGTGAATGTCAATGCCGATACACTCGAGATGTTCTCGAAAATGATGAAGACCATGAACTACATCGTGCTGCTGGTGATCTTCAGCGCCGCTGCGCTTGCCTTCATCGTGCTGTATAACCTGACGAATATCAACATCACGGAGCGCATCCGCGAGATTGCGACGATCAAGGTTCTGGGTTTCTATCCTAACGAGACCGCCGCCTACGTTTTCCGCGAGAACCTGGCTTTGACCGCGATAGGCGCCCTAGTCGGGATACCGATTGGCATCTGGCTGCACGGCTACGTAATGTCAAACATCAAGATCGATATGGTCACCTTTGATGTCCATATCAACCCGCCGAGCTATCTCTATGCGGTCCTCTTTACCTTCGCTTTTGCACTGTTTGTGGACTTCGTCCTCTTCTTTAAACTGAAGCGCATCAATATGGCCGAATCCCTGAAATCGATCGAGTGATCATTTCTGCTTTTTGAAAAACGCGTCGAGTTTCGCGAGCAGAGTCTCCTTGTCGATCGTCTTAAGCAGATAATCGACGGGATTCAGTCCTATAACGGACATGACGCTTTCCTTATCTCCGTGGCCAGTCAGGAACATAACGGGTATCTGTCCGGTCTCGGTATCATTCTTCAGCATCGAAAGAACCTGCGGGCCGTTCGCGATCGGCATCTCGTAATCGAGAAGGATCAGATCGGCCTTGTTCTTTGCCAGATAGCTGATCGCCTGCACTCCGTTCGACGCCATTCCCACATGGTATTCGCCCTTCAGCCATACATAGACCGTACGCATGTAATTGATATCGTCATCGACGATCAGAACGGTCTTCTTGCGCTTGTCTCCCGTATTCTCATCAAGATACACTCCGATCCTCTTTACCAGCCTGTCAATGTCGAGGGGTCTTGAGAACCTCTCGGTCACAAGCTGCTCGGGAATGCTCTTCTTCGCGAACTCAAAATGCTCGTCTTCTCCGATCATCAGCAGGCCTATATCACGGTCCTGGATAATGTCTTTAAGATATACAAGCACTTCGGGATTGGACTCAAATTCCTCGCTCAGGAACAGCACGACAAGCTCCGTCGTCTTCGCGTATTTCTCGAGCTCCTTCATCTCGGCGTGCGCAAAATCCGCCTTTATGTTCACTCTTTCAAGCTTTGTAACAAGACTTTTTGCCAGAAAGCTGTCGGTCATGCTGACGATCAGTACTTTTCCGGCTGATGCATCCATAGCCATCGCGGTCACCTCTGTAGATCAGTTTTTCTATATTCCGAGTACATCTTTCACTATTGAAATGATACCTTCCCAATCGAGTTCTGTCAAAAGCTTCTCGATCGCGGAAATGCGCTCCTCGTCTTCGGGCTCGAACGAATAACCTCTGAGATTCGCGAGGATCCCGTCCATCAGCTCGTAATCCATGCTCTGCGCGATCTCATACATGGTCTGATAGCCTTCCCTCAGGGCCTTCCCGTCAATCTTCGGCAGAGTCTCTTCCGCTCCGCCTCCGAGTGCCTTATCGAGCTCCCGGTACATCGTAAGCAGTTTATCCGTATTCTCTTCAATGAACGCGGTATCATTGTTCTTCCCGGCCTTCTCAAGCTCCTCCGCGAGCTTCGAGAGTTCCGCTGCTCCTATGATCCTCGCCGAGCTTTTGAGCGCGTGCACTTTGATCGTATAAGCGGGAATATCTCCGGACTTATAATAGTCCTCGATCTCATCGGCCTTGGGTCCTGCGGTCTTCTTAAATACCGAGAGCACCGAAACATAATCCTCTGCCGAGCCGCAGTTCTTCACGCCCACAGCGTGATCGAGTCCGGGTATCGAAAGAAGATAGTCGGGAAGCTGCGCTTCCGTCTTTGCCCCGGCGGAATCCTCCGAACGCATCTTTTCCCAGAGCCTGTCGTATTCCTTCCATACGTCGCTGCCCTTCGCGTTCTCGTTCATCCTGTATTCTTTGTCCTCGTCGATCATCGTCAGCATGACATCGGCGATCGCGGGATCGAACCAGGTACCTCTGCAGCGCTCTATCTCAGCTCTTACATCCTCCTGTCTCTTCGGCACGGAATAGGTCCTCGTGCTGGTCATGGCGTCATAGCAGTCGGCAACGCACGCGATCCTCGCAGCCTCGGGTATCTCGTCACCCTTGAGCCCGTCGGGATATCCGGTACCGTTAAAGCGCTCGTGATGCCATCTCGCGCCCTCGCAGAGCATCGGCATATCCGTGATCTCCTTCAGGATCTCATAGCCCTTTACCGTATGCGCTTTTACCTCGGCAAACTCATCGTCCGAGAGCTTTGTATTCTTGTGGATTATATCCTCATGGATCCCTATCTTGCCGATATCGTGCAGAAGTCCGATCTCATAGAGCAGGATCTGCTCCTTATCGGTCTTGCCGAGTCTTCTGCCCATCTCGGCGCACAGAGCGGCAACTCTTCGCGAATGACCGTCGGTATAATGGTCCTTTGTATCAACAGTCTTCGAGAGCACGAGCATCATGTCGCGGCTCAGTCTCCTGCTCCGTTTCGTCTGCTTCTCGACTTCTTTTTCGATATACTGCTGATAATGGAACAGGTCTATCAGTCGCTTCGCGCGCTGTTTTAATATATCGGGAACAAAAGGCTTGCGGATGAAATCGGCCGCGCCGCTCTTAAATCCGTTCTCCTCGGTAACCGCATCATGGTCGCCCGTGATGAGGAGGACCGGGATATCGGCAACACTGCTCTCTGCCTTAAGCTTCTGCATAACTTCAAAGCCGTTCAGATCGGTCAGATGAACGTCGAGCATTATCAGATCGGGAATGTTCTCCTTCGCTGCCCTTACGCCTTCAACGCCGGAATTCGCGGTAATTATGTCATACTGGGGCGTCATGATACCCCTGATGAGCTCACAGACCGTCTCTTCGTCATCTATCACAAGGATCTTCGAGTTCCCCGGCATTTTCTCCGTTTCAGCGGTTCCGGGCGCGGAAACGGGTTTCTTAAGCTTTTCCTTCGGAAGCAGCTCGGAAAGCAGCTTCTCCAGCTTCGCTCCGTCCACGGGCTTTGACAGATAATCCGTAAATCCCGCGTTCAGATACATCTCACGCGCTCCGGATACGGCGTTCGCGGTGAGCGCTACAGCCGGAGTCTCTGAATTCTTTGCTGACTCGCGCAGATGTCCGAGAGTCTCGATACCGTCCATGTCGGGCATCATATGATCGATAAATACCACATCGTAAGCATTGCCTGCTGCGAGTGTCAGCGCGTCCTTTCCGCATTCCGCGGTATCTATGCGTATCTCCGTCTTTTTCAGCAGGCTCCTGATAACGGTCAGGTTCATCTCCGTATCGTCGACAACGAGTATTCTCGCGTCGGGCGCATGGAAAAGCTCCTGATAAGCGGGCTCGCTGCTTCCGGACTCAGCCAGTCTGTCGGCATAATCGCCGATCTCCTGCCATGAAATGACCTTCTGCTTTACCGAGAACGAGAATTTTGAACCCTTTCCGTATTCGCTCTCCACCTCAAGCTTGCTGTGCATGAGCTCGAGCAGCTGTCTCGTAATGCTCATGCCCAAGCCGGTGCCCTCGATCGTACGGTTTCTCTTTTCCTCAAGGCGCCGGTAAGGCGTAAACAGCTTATTCATGTCCTCGGGCTTCATGCCGATGCCCGTGTCCTCAACGGAGAAGCCGAGCATAATGGCCTTTTTGCCCTTTTCTGTCTGCTGGTATGTGACTTTTAAGGTCACTGTACCCTTTTCGGTATATTTGACCGCGTTGGTAAGCAGGTTCATAACGCACTGCTTTACGCGGATCTCATCGCCGTGAAGCAGATGCGGGATATGGCTGTCCACCTCCACGACGAACTTCAGGCCCTTCTTCGCGGCCCTGTCACGGATCATATTTACAAGGTCATTGATAAGAGACGAAAGATCGTACTGTACCGGTATGATCTCCATCTTTCCTTCCTCGACCTT
>JAFZKM010000254.1 GCA_017553665.1 Lachnospiraceae bacterium | reverse complement strand
CGGAACTCTGGCATCGGTACTCATTCCCATGCTCACCGCAGGCAAATTCGCGATCGGCGGTACCACACGCGTGGCTTACGGCCGCATCGCTTTGATCATCAGTGTTCTGGCTCCTCTGTTCATTCTCTTTACGCTTTTCGGAGCTAAGGAGAACAGAGACGATATGAAGAAGGAAGCTCCGAAGGTCAGCTTCAAGAAGATCATCAAGACCATCGGCGGCAATGACCAGCTCCTCTGGATATGCCTCATTTTCCTGCTTCAGCAGATCGGCAACGGTATCGTTCTGGGCGGTATCGGCGCGAATTATATTTACTTCGAATTCGGATATGAGGGCGGTCTCTACGGAACCTTCCAGACAGTCGGACTTGCGGCTACAGCGCTGCTGATGATCTTTTATCCCGCCATCTCGAAGAAGTTCCACAGACAGAAGCTTGTGCTCTATATGGGCATCATCGCGACAGTCGGCTACGCGATCCAGATCGCGGCAGGCTTCGCGCTTCCCGCTGAGATGTACAAGTTCTGGATCCTGACCGGCGGCTTCATGCTCGCTAACCTCGGACAGTACGGCCTGTACCTGATCATGATGATCTCTATCATCAATACGGTTGAATACAATGAGCTCAAGCACGGAACCCGTGACGAGGCGATCATCACCTCGATGAGACCTTTCCTTACCAAGCTCGCAAGTTCCTTCACGGTCATCATCACTACGGTTTCGTACGTGATCTGCCGTGTGACCACTTACACGAACAATATCTCGGAACTTGAGAAGAATGCCGAGATGGGCCTGATCACTGCCGAGCAGAAGACCGACAGTATCGACGCGGGAGTTAAGTCAGTTGCGGAAGGACAGAAGAACGGACTTCTGCTCGCCATGACTCTGATCCCCTGCATCCTGATGCTGATCGCTTGCGTACTCTACAGGAAGTTCTACAAGCTCGATGAAGAGCGCTACGATGAGATCCGCAAGGAGATCGAAGAGAGAAAGCAGCAGATCGTCGAATAAAAAAACAGGGGCGGCCCGGCCGCCCCTGTTTTCTTATTTCTCAGCGAAAGTATATTCTTTCACACCTGCCGCGAACGGTCCCGGAAGGGCACCGATGCCGCGGTGATCTCCATAGAAGTCGCAATCGAAAGTGATCGGACTTCCGTCGGGATTCTCGAAGCGCTGTTCAGGCTCGAAGGCCTTTCCGAGCGTTTCTGTAGTGATGATGTCTACGCTGAAGTCTTTCAGGAAATCGTAAACATTGGTCCTGAGTACCTTCTTTCCGTCCTTTTCTGAAAGTTCCACATCTATGTGATCGTTGGTATTGCTCAGATAAGTCTTGTCATGCTTACTGATGTCTGCGCCGTTAAAATACGCGTTGCCGCCGACCCATACGGGCAGATGACCGAAGTGAGCTTCACCCAGGCCTCTCATGTCGGGCCTTTCTTTATTGGCGAACGGCGCGTACCACTCTTCGTAGGAAGGGAAGATATCGAAGCAGGCCGTGCCTACGCGCTCATAGTCGTTGTCTGAGGGTTTCTTTGTCTCATCCGTTACGGGATAGTGCTGGATGAAGATATTGTTGTAAATACGGTCGTCTCCGTGAAGGATGGTCATGAAGCCCGCAACCTCTGTCCTGTGACGGATGTGGTAAGGCGTGTAGCGGGGCTCGCGCTGGCCGTTTATGACGCTGTCTACACCCGAATTGATCAGGCCGAAGGAACCGAGCATCATATTGTGGACACAGGCAATGCCTTCGCTCGGGATAACAACGGAAACCTTGGAGAGCAGCACATTGTTGTCGATCAGTGTCGGGCCGTGGCCTACCTCGATGAAGATATCGCAGTTGAACATCGCGCCGAGTGAATGCTCACGTCCTTCGGGACGGTGGTTGTCATGCATGAGGTTCTGCGTGATGCGCGCGCCCTGAGTCTCCCAGTCGCACCATACACCCATGATGCAGTTGTGGATATGGTTGCGCCTGATAGTCACATCAATGGCCGCATGAAGCTTGATGCCTGCGGTCTCTGCGCCGCCCAGCTGCTGTGAGGTGCAGACGTCATGGATATGGCAGTCTTCAATGGTCGAGAAAACACCGCCCATACGGCCTACGATACCGGTCTGCTCGCAGTGATGGATGTGGCAGCGGCGGATGATATGGCTGCCGACACGTTCCTTCAGCCAGCCGTGGTACTGACCGCGGCATACTGCGTCACGTTCCATCTGAGTGGGGCTCTTTACGAGATTCTTCGTGAAATACATGTCATTCTCGGGATCGTAATACTTTCCGAGGGAAATACCGCAGCAGCGGCTGTTGCTGATCTCGCAGTCCTCGATGATCCAGCCTTTGCTCCAATGCGGACCGATCATTCCGTCCTGATATGCTGCGGGAGGTGCCCATGTGGTCGCAGCCTTTGTGATCAGGAATCCGCTCACGGTGATATAGCCCACTCCAACCTTTTCGGGCATAAAGCAGTTTCGTCTTACGGTGAATTCAACCTTCTCGGCGTTGGGATCCTTGCCGCGGAAATTCGCGTAGAGCACGGTCGTGTCGCCGTCCTGCTCCGTGTACCATTTATACTTTGAAGCCTCCTGATCCCATGCGCCGGGATCGGCCTCGCCTTTGATACACTCATCAAGTGATGTAGCTTCGTACATCATCGAATCGTTTAAAAATACCGAGCCTGTATGACGAATGATCGGAGAGAAGTACCAGTCTCCGCAAACCTTCGTGGTGTAAGGATTATATGCCCCGAAGATGCTGTTGCCGACCTTTGCGGTCCAAACGTTTCCTTCATACTTCGTCCAGCCTTTAAGTTCCTCGGCACCCGTGATAACAGCGCCTAAGGGTTTCTCGGAGCGATAGGTGATGCGGGCGTCCTTTGTGCCCGCTTTCCTCGGATTCACATATTCGCGGTAAATGCCGGGAGCGACGATGATCTCATCGCCGGGAACCGCTATTTTTGCCGCGTCGTTGATCTTTTTAAAAGGTCTTGCATTTGAGCCGTCTCCGTCGACGGGAGAGGAGGCGTTAACGTAGTATTTCATGAATAGGCTCCTTTCATATTTGTTTCTGAATTCAATTCTAGCTTTGCGTCATGAAAACTTCAATGTGCTATATTGCTTTTCTTATGGCAATTTCTGCGATGATCCGATATTGACGCGCGCTTCGGGCGGGATGTAAAATTAATCCGTAACCGCGAGTGTCTGAAGCGGAGCGAAAGGAGATAGTTATGCTGGGAGTATGTCTGCTGTTTGTGGGAATCGTTCTGATCAATAACGGAGCATGCGCGCTGCTGAAGGCCGATAAAAAAGCCGCGGCGGTCATGAACATTTTTGTCGGAACGCTGTCATTGTTCATTAATTTCGTAAGCCTTGTAAAAGGCGACTATTACGCGGCCGGAACAGGCCTGCTGTTCGGTTTCACCTATCTGTTCGTCGCAGCGATCGATATCTGGGACCTCGACACGAAGCCTTTCGCGCTGTTTTCGACATTTGTCGCCGTCAATGCCGTTATTTTCGGCATAATCGAGGGCGTTACGGGACTTCCCGCGCTCGGCATCACCGCGGATATCAGATGGGGACTTATCTGGTGGCTCTGGGCTGTTCTGTGGGGCAGCGCGTTTGTCACGGACATACTCAAAAAGGACCTTGGGAAATTCGTTCCGATACTGCAGGTTTTCGAGGGGATCGTGACAGCCTGGGTACCCGGAATACTTCTTTTGACGGGGCAATGGTAGGATAACGGCAGAAAAACCTTTACAAATTCAGGGTTTTGTATAAAATAATATTGTTTAAGTATTATATTTCAGGAGGACTATTATGAAGTTTTGTGCTTATTGCGGAAGGCAGCTGCAGGACGATGAAGTCTGCACATGCCGTGACGCGCAGAAGCCTGCGGATGAAGTAAAGACTGCGGGCGAGAATATTCAGGAAAACGTGACCGAGGCGGCAGCCGCAGCGACTGAGACTGCTCAGAATGCTGCACCCGCGTATGATTACGCTCCTTACCAGTCGACCGCTCCCGCGCCCAAGGCACCCAAGAAGTGGCTTATCCCCGTTCTTTGCGCGGCAGGTGTGGTTGCTTTGGCAGCTATCGTTTTTGCTGCTGTTTCGCTCTTTGGCGGTTCGAAGTCGAAGGTTGGAAAGGCACTGGCAAAGACATTCGAGGACACCGGTTACCTTGCAAAGGATCTCGGCGCTTTCAACTATGACTCGGGCAAGTATTCGCTCGGCATCAGCGGAAAGTATCAGAAGATCGAGCTCGGCATGGGCGTTTCCGTTAACGACAGTGAGATGCAGATGAACGTTTCCGTTAAGGAAGGCAAGGATGTCGATCTCGGAGCTGTCATTGAGATCGGAAAGAAGGCTGTAAAGGCTAAGCTTACCGGTACCGATTATAAGAAGGTTCTGGTTTACGATTATACCAATGATAACAAAGACGGACTTGAGGAGCTTGCAGGCGAGGACACCATCAAGTCCATCGACGAGGCTCTTGAAGCATTTGCTGACGGCCTTTCGAAGGGAAAGAGCTCAAGCAAGAAGTATGAGAAAGAGATCAAAAAGTGGTTTGATGACCTGAAGATCAAAAAGGATGATACAAAGAGCATCAAGGTAAACGGCGAGAAGCGTGACTGCAAGGGATATTCCATGGAGATCACTTCAGACGACCTTGAGGAGCTTGTTGATATTATTATGGATATGGTCGAGAAGGATGCGGCTGACGTTCTTGAGAAGGCCGGAACCGATATCGACGATCTGAAGAAAGAGATCACCAAAGAGATCGACAAGATGGATGAAGACATTGAGCTTACATTCTATCTTTACAAGGATATGATCGCGGGTATCGTTGTGGAATACGGCGATGACGCTGCCTACGCTGAGTTCAACGGCGGTGACTACAGACTTCAGAATTTCGCTGTTTACAACGGCAAGAAGAAGGATGACAGCAAGCTTCTCATGAAGGGCACAGGCAAGACCAGCGGCGATAAGGAGAGCATGACCATCGAGATTCCCGAGGAGTTCTCATTCAGCTATTCCTACGACAAGAAGTCGGGCAAGTTCGAGGTTTCGGCTCAGCAGTACAGCTACTGGTACGGCGGCATGTCGGATGTATTCTCGGTTAAGGGTACTCTTGAGTGCAGCAAATCAACCGTTACTCTTACCGTTAAGGAGCTTAATGTCAGCGGTACAACGATCCCTGTTGACAAGCTCGAGATCACCTTCTCTTCGAAGGATAACATGGAGACCATGAAGGGTACCGAATTCAGCGTTGACAAAGCGGATGAGGACGATCTTAAGGACGAGCTTATGGAACTCTACGAGGCCGTTTCCGACGCGCTTGACGAGAGCGAAACTCTTAAGGATCTTATCAGTTCTCTTAAGTATATGTTCTGATGAAAACACGTCTGACGCAGCAGTTTTATCATGGCAGCTGCGTCAGACTTTTTTTGCTTGACAAAGATTTTACGCTTTGATATACTTGCTTTTGTTGGTTAGGTGCGGCGCAAACCGCCTGCCACAATTTAATACCGGACTTTTAAGTTCGACACTCGGAGAAGTACTCAAGAGGCCGAAGAGGCGCCCCTGCTAAGGGTGTAGGTCGTTTGCGCGGCGCGAGGGTTCAAATCCCT
>JAFZKM010000253.1 GCA_017553665.1 Lachnospiraceae bacterium | reverse complement strand
GTCTCTTACAGCGGTCTCCCTGATGTACCAGGAATCGCGTGCGTAGTAGATAAGAGGGGTGTTGCAGCGCCAGCAGTGAGGGTATTCATGCTCAAACTTGGGCGCGTCGAAAAGCTTGCCCTCTTTGTCGAGATCGATCAGGACATTCTTATCGGCGTCCTTAACGAACTGACCGGCGTAAGGTGTCTCGGCGGTCATCTCGCCCTTGCCGTTAACGAACTGTACGAAAGGCAGGTCATAGTTGCGGCCTACGTTCGCGTCGTCCTCACCGAAGGCGGGAGCGATATGAACGATTCCGGTACCGTCGCTCATCGTAACGTAATCGTCGCAGGTTACGAAGAAGCCCTTCTTGCCCTGTTTATCGGCGCATTCCTTCGAGCAGGGGAATAAAGGCTCGTACTCTTTGTATTCGAGCTCCTTGCCCGTCCAGCGCTCGAGAACCTCATACGCGGGCTTATCCTCGGAAGCGAACTTTCCGAGAACGGTGTCAGCCAGAGCCTCTGCCAGGATGTAGGTGTAGCCGTCGGCGCACTTAACCTTTACATAGGTATCCGAAGGGTTCACGCAGAGCGCGACGTTCGAAGGCAATGTCCAGGGCGTGGTCGTCCATACGAGATAGTAAGCGTCCTCGCCTGCTGCCTTAAAGCGCGCGATAGCCGAACGCTCCTTTACGGTCTTATAGCCCTGTGAAACCTCTGCGGACGAAAGAGGCGTTCCGCAGCGGGGGCAGTAAGGCACGATCTTAAAGCCCTTGTAGAGCAGGCCCTTGTTCCAGATCTCCTTGAGCGCCCACCACTCGGACTCGATATAATCGTCATGATAGGTAACGTAAGGGTTCTCCATGTCGGCCCAGAAGCCTACCGTTCCGGAGAAATCCTCCCACATTCCCTTGTACTTCCACACGGATTCCTTGCACTGCTCGATGAAGGGCTCCATGCCGTATTCCTCGATCTGGTCCTTGCCGTTAAGGCCGAGATGCTTCTCAACCTCCAGCTCTACGGGCAGTCCGTGCGTATCCCAGCCGGCCTTACGGGGCACATAGTTGCCCTTCATGGTGCGGTATCTGGGTACCATGTCCTTGATAACACGGGTCAGAACATGGCCGATATGGGGTTTGCCGTTAGCTGTGGGCGGTCCGTCGTAGAATGTGTAGGTCGGGCAGCCTTCGCGCAGCTTCAGGCTCTTGTTGAAGATGTCTTCTTCCTTCCAGAACTTTACGATCTCTTTCTCGCGATCGACGAAGTTCATGTCTGTTGATACTTTCCTGAACATGATCAGTTCCTCCTATAATGACTGAAGCCCGCACTCCAATAAGGAATGCGGGCTCATGCATTTTATACCACCTCATTGAAAGTACTCCCCGTGATCGTAAAAGATACGGGTTCATACCACTCCCCTTAACGCAGGGAATACGTCATGACTTACTGGCACGTATGGGCGTGTGCTTCTGCCATGCGGCTCCGGAGGGATATTCGTCTGCACTTACCGGTATCCGCTTCTCACTGTCGCGGACTCACTGTGAGACATCGGCGCAGAGTACTGTCTCCTTCAACACCATTTTCAAAAACTATAATTCATTTGATACGAAATAATAATACAAATCCGCCCAAAAGTCAAGGCATTATGCGATCTGGAAATGATTTCCGCCGCCGCGCTTCGAAACATACATGACAGCGTCGGCCTGCTGGTAGAGCTCGTCAAAGGACTGAACCTGATGCTTCGTGCAGAATACTGCGCCCAGACTGATCGAAACCTTGTGTCCGGTACCGCGCATCTCCTCAACGTCGATCTTGTCAACCTCGCTGTATAAGCGGTTCAGGCACGCGTTAGCCGCCTCGGGCTTTGTCATGCCGGTCGCGTATACCGCGAACTCGTCGCCGCCGAGTCTCATGACGATATCGGCGTCACGGAACGACCTTACAAGGCATCCCGCTACCTCTATCAGGACCTTATCTCCGACGCCGTGGCCGAAGGTATCGTTGACGCTCTTGAACTTATCTACGTCCATCAGAGCGAACATGCCGGGTGTGCCCTCCTCGAGCAGCTTCATGATCTTCGCTTCTCCGCCGCCGCGGTTGCTGATGCCGGTCAGCGCGTCGGTCTCGGACATCGCCGTCAGCGCCTTCTCAAGCGACTTCTTCGCGGAAATATCGGTAAGCGAGGTAATGACCACGGTCATATTGCTCTCTTTAAGCTCGGTAACGTAAGTCGTCGCCATTACCGAAATGACCGAATCCTCATGCTTTATCGCGAATTCGTAGGAGCGCCTTCCGCCGATAGCCTTCAGCGCGATCAGCATATCAAGCAGCTTTTCCTTGTCGTCCGCCTCGCATCTCGCGATCAGCTCGTCGACAGAGATCTTCGTATTCCTCGGATCGGGAACGCCGAACATCCTGCCTGCCGCGTCGTTCATCAGCATGATATTGTCATCCATGTCGGTAACGAGCATACCGTCGCTCTGCGCGAGCAGCATCTCGTGATAGATCGCGTTCTCGCCCTCGACGCTCTTACTGTGCTCGAGCTCCTCGAGCTTCTCGTCATCGACCTTCTCGACCGCGAAGATGACCTCATCGGGATTATGCTTCTCGTCCTCGTTGATCATGATGAAGTAGGCTCTGCACCAGACTCCGCTGCGGTCCTTATATTCACGCGAGATCGTCTCTTTGCCCGAAAGTCTGGACGGGAGCGTCTCAAGATCCGTAAACTCCTGCATGAACTGGATATCGTCCCTGGTGACATTGTTCGTGACAAAATCAGCCAGATAATCCGATGCCTTATCTCCGCCTTCGGCCATCAGGTCACCGCCTCTGGCCGCGGGATCCTTAAGCGACCTGCTGCGGTCCAGCTTCAGGTCTATAACGGTCATCAGCTTAAACAGGCGCGCGATCGCGGTAACCGTCTCGCGGTTCCTTCGCGACGCGATCTTTGTGAGCCTGTTCTCGAGCGTGATCAGATGCTCGTACTCACTGCTTATATTGAAAATGAAAATGATGACGGCCATCATCATGACTCCGATAGCCACGAAAGGCGCGAGCGGATATATTATCTTGAAAACGATCAGAATGACGGGGATGACCGAACACGACGCAAGCGCGAGGCACCTCTTCCTGCCGTAATCGCCTTTGAGTCCCACGAACTTGATGATCATCCGGACTGCCGAGTATGCGTACATCACCATCCACATGACCATCGCCGCGGTCCTTAAGGGTCCGGGCTCGTACAGGCCGTCCTTTATCGAATAAACCGACGCGGTGAAGAAATTAACGATGAGCAGGATCAGATTCGCGACCACCAGCACGCTTCCGAACACGGCCGGGATCACAAGCTTTCCTCCCAGATAGATCTCGACATACATGACCCAGCAAAAGGCCACAGCCGCTCCCAGGAAATAGATCAGAAATGTAAGTACCGAGAAAAGGCCGTCCGCGAGTCTCAGCGTGCGCGAATCGCACAGGCCCCAGAAGGCGTCGACAATACAGAAAGCGAACGCAACCACGAGCAGGGCGATGAACGCCTTGTCGGAATTGTCCTCGCTGCGGAGTCTCAATGTTCTGTTCAGCAGAATTTCGAGCATGATCGCGCAGATGATGGCGATCAGTGCGTATAAGATATCGGACATATTACACCCCTTCTCATCGAGCAGGGGATAAATCGCCCCTCTCGATGCTGTCGGACATCTCGTGAGCATAGCTCACTCGATGACCGTTCGCTCGGCCATCATCCCGCGCTTCGCGCTCCTGCCCAGTGTACACGCCCTGCTGCAAGCAAGCTTGCACATGGCGTTTAACACTTGGCACGCTTTCAGCGGCTGATGGCTCTCGCTTATCGCACAAAGTGTATATATGTTTATTATAGCTCCATGTGAGCTCTAAAGTCAATGTTTGCGGGCCTTCGCGGAGCTCAGATGACCTGAGCGATCGCAATGAATATCGGCATCGTGACAATGGCCGCGATCGTCGTAAATGACACCATTCCCGCGGCGACATACGCGTCACGGTCAAATTTCATCGCGAGCATCGTGGTCATGGCCGCGCTCGACGCGGAAGTCGCGATAATGCAGGAAACAAGCATCTCGCGGTCAAAGCCGAGCAGCTTGCAGATAACGAGCGCCACGATCGGCGAGCAGATCATTTTCACAAAGGCCGCGATATAAGTGTTCGCGCTGCCGAAAATGCCCTTGAAGGTGCTTCCCGCGAGATAATAGCCGATGATGATCATCGGGACGGGAGTCGCGAGCGACGCGAGCGATCTGATAGGGGAAAGAATGATGGTCGGAAGGCTCACAGGCAGAAAGAACAGCACGAGTCCGATGAAGATCGCGATGATGCAGGGGCTCAGAAGTATCTTTTTCAGCTGCACGCCGCCTTTTTCCCTATCGAGCAGTGATACGCCGTAGCTCCAGGTGTACATGTGGAACATGCCGATGTAGGCCGCGCAGTAAAACACGCCGATATCGCCGAGGATCGCGGTCTGGAGCGGAATACCCATGTAGCCCGCGTTCGGCAGCGACGCCGCGAAGCGCAGTACCGAGCGTTTGTCCTCGTCTTTCTCGCGGATCACGAACTTCGCGATGATGCAGGCCACCCCGAAAGTCAAAAAAGCCGCAAGAAAACTGAGCAGAAGCCCCCGAAGGAGGTCCGCCCGGAACTCGCGGTGAAACGCATTTATGATATTGGCCGGCGTCACGACGTAAAGCACGAGGCTCGCCATCCCGGAAACGGAGCGGTCGTCGAGGATCTTCACCTTCCTGCAGACGAACCCGACCGCTATCAAAATGAATAAGATCAAAACTTGAACGGCAACGCTAAAGACATTTTCTAACATATAAACCTCGTTCTCTTAGAACTGCGGATAACAGGGCTCGAACCTGCACGCTCTCGCACCAGAACCTAAATCTGGCGTGTCTGCCACTTCCACCATATCCGCATGACCGCATATCATCTTAATAACTTTGTCTGCCCGTGTCAATTCTTAGTTCCCAGAATTACCTCTTTCACGATATTCTCGGAAGCATGGCCGTCCTCCCAGCCGCAGAAGCGCTCGTAGAACTCGTCATAGCGCTGCGCGAAGCGGGCGGATACTGCGTTGATATCCTTTATCGCGGCGATGACCTCCTCGGTCGTATAGAGAAGCGGGCCGGGCACAGTCGACTCCATATCGAAATAGAAGCCGCGCAGCATATCGCGGTATTTGTCTATGTCGTAGGTGTAGAACAGCATCGGGCGCTTAAGGTTCGCGTAGTCGAAGAATACCGACGAATAGTCCGTGACGCAGATGTCCGAGATCAGGTAGATATCCGCGATATCGTCGTATTTGCTGAGGTTGTACGCGAAGCCCTCCATGCCGGTCACATCGAGCCTGTCGGCAATGTAGTAATGCGTACGGAGTAGGATCACGTATTCATCGCCCAGCGCGGCCTTCATTTTGGGCAGATCGAGCTTCAGCGTGAATTTATACTGGCCGGCCTCGTAGAACTCATCGTCGCGCCACGTAGGGGCATATAGGATGGTCTTCTTGTCGGCCGGGATGTTAAGCTTCTTTCGGATCGAAGCCGCGAGTTCCTCGCGGTCGGGCCTGTGAAGGATATCATTGCGCGGGTAGCCGTACTCGAGCATCTTGCCATTGTACATGAAGCAGCTTCTGAAACGCTCGGTCGAGAACGCGTTCGCCGAAACCAGATAGTCCCATTTGCGCGTAAGTCCGTAGATCTGCTTCTTATAGCCGGGCGCCGCGGAGAAATTGTCCTCCATATCAAAAGCAAGGCGCTTTAAGGGAGTGCCGTGCCAGGTCTCCAGGAATACCTGCTCATCGCGCTTCTTCATCCAGCCGGGCTGCTTTGTATTGAACACAAAGAACTTGCAGCGGGCCACATAGTAGGCGTAGCGCAGACTGCCCCTGCGGACGGTCTTATGCTCGAAGGGGATGATGCTCTTTCCGGGCTTCTCCATGCTCCAGATCAGCCTGTATTCGGGTCCGAGATTCTTCGCGACATACTCGTAAATGCCCTTCGGATTGTCGCCGTAGCTCTTGCCGAAGAAGCACTCAAACAGTATCCATTTGGCCTCTACGGGCTTTTTAAGGAAAATGTGCTCATATATGGCCTTGCGCCTCGTAGGCTGCGAAATAACGCACTTCCAGGCCTTCTGAACGGCAAGACGGCGCGTTACGAGCTTATATGCCTTATCCACGTCACCCGCGAGCAGCGCCTTGATATGGCGGCGCTTGTAAATGCCGACCTGTTTGCGCGTCGATACCGGGATCTTTGCCATGATGCGCCTCATGGTCTCGAAACGGTCCGTCCTCCATGCGTCGGAACCGCTGCGGCGGATCTGCTTCACATAGAAGCCCGTATAGTAAAAGATGAACTTCAGGTCGAACATGAAGCGCACGGTGGAAGTCTCGGGCAGGCGGTCCATCGTCTCCTCATACGCCTTCACGAGCTCGTCAAACCTGTTCTCGGAACTCTCCTGCGCGATCGAAGGGAAATTGATCGGATCGTTATGGCGGCGCTTCACATAGCGCGAGCGGTAGCACTTGCGGAAGGTCTTCGCGTAATGCAGAGCCTCGCAGACAAACCTGCTGTCCGCGTAGTACCTGATGTCCTCGGGAAATGTGATATTGTGCTCCTGCACCACGCTGCGCTTTACGGCCACGTGGAGCACGGAAATAT
>JAFZKM010000252.1 GCA_017553665.1 Lachnospiraceae bacterium | reverse complement strand
GTCGAGCGTCCACTCTTCCTTGCCCGTGTGCCTGTTCAGCGCCACGAGCATTCCTCCCTCGATCTCGGGCAGCTTCGATACCGAATAGAAAATGTAATCCGACACGATGCCGCTTCCGGGAACTCCCGTCGAGAGCACGCCTCCCGCGTAGCCCTTGACCGTGTGAACCTCGTAAGGCTTCTTCCAGACAATGCTTCCGTTCATCGCGTTGATCTTGTAGATCGCCGCCTCGCCCATGCTGTGCGAATTGTAGTTGTACTTAAGCGTCGTCGCGATGTAAACGTATTTATTCGAGCCCTCCGCCTCAAAGATCGGCGAAGAATTGATATCCTCGTTCAGCTCCTGAACCCAGACCATCTTCATCGTGTTCAGGTCGAGGCAGTAGAAGGTACCGGCATTGTCCCCGATGTAGAGATATCCGCCGCAGACCGCCGCGCTGCACTCGCTGCCCCAAAGATATCCGCTCTGCGAATACTTGCCCTCGATCGTAAATGTGTAATCGATGAACTCCGAAGGCGCGATACTCAGGGCCCCCGTCGCCCTGTCATACTGCGTGTTCAGGCGCATCGTGTAAATGACGCCGTTCTCGCCGGGCTGGATCAATGTGTCGGTCACGGGATCGATGACCGGCGATGAATCGTAAGCGTGCCATGTCCTCGGCGCGAAATCGTCATTATAGCCGCCCTCATAGAGCAGGCTGCCGTCGATCAGGCTGTAAATGTAGAAGCGCTGGCAGACATTCTCGCCGAACTGTCCGGTCTGCGCGTCACCCGAACCGCAGAAAAGCAGCGGTGTTCCGTCGGGATATAGCGACGCGGTGCCCTTGAACGTCATGCCGACATAGATCGTGGGCCTCGTCTCCTCGCCCGTCTCGATGTCGAGGAAATGTATGCATCCGTCCATGCCGGGGTAAATGACCTCGGTGAGCCCCTTCTTGTTCTTCGCTGAATCAAAGAGGTTCATCGTCTTCTTCACGTCCTCGTCCCAGCGCACGATAACGGGCTGTCCGGTCCAGCCGTTGCCCGACCAGTAATCGACTCCGTTCGACTTCAGCACCTTACCGGTCGAATAGGTCCAGCTGCCCGAAGTGAATTTCTCGTTCTCTATCGCGGCGTTCCCGACCGAAGTCATCGTTCTCGTATAATTGCCGCGGAATGTGAGAAGTCCCTTGACTCCCGAAAGCCCCGTCGCGAAATCGTAGGAGAAATCGATCTGCTCGGCTCTCCAGACCGCGCTGACAGGCTGACCGTCAACTCTCAGCTTCTCGACCACCTTATGCGCCGCGGGATCGGTCTCCTCGGTGCAGTAGGCGTTCGTGCGGTCCGCTCCCTCGGTCGCCGACGCGTTATATACAACGTCGAGGCTTCCGGCCGTATCATGCATGTAGTTGTAGAAATATTTGGGATTTCCGACCTTTACCAAGGTCTTGAACCCCACGAACATCAGGATCAGCACAAGTACGACCGCGGCCGCTATGATGCATTTGACCCTGTTCTTTTTTATATAATCAAGTATCTTTTCAAGTATTTTCATTATCTATATTCCTTCAGAAAAGCTTTCCGAGCTCGCTCACATGTCCGATGCCGATCAGTCTGATCCTGTCGGTCTTAATGGTCCTCGCGTTCACCGCGGGGAGAATGCAGGTCTCGTAGCCGAGATTTATCGCCTCGTTCACGCGCGCCTCTGCCTGCGAAACGCCTCGTACCTCGCCTGTCAGACCGACCTCGCCGAATACGATCGAATTCTCGGGCAGCGGCCTCGACTTAAAGCTCGATAAGATGGCCATAACGATCGCGAGATCGATCGCGGGCTCTCCGACTCTCATGCCTCCCGCGACATTAATATAAGCGTCACAGAAGCCCAAAGATAATCCCAGCCTCTTCTCGAGCACCGCGAGAAGCAGGTTCACTCTGTTGGTGTCAGCGCCGTTCGCGGTCCTGCGGGGCATGTTGAACGCGGTCTTGCACACGAGCGCCTGAACCTCGAGCAGAATAGGTCTCGTACCCTCTACGGACGCCGCGATGACCGACCCGGGCTCCCCTACGGGATGGCCCTGCAGCATGTATTCCGAAGGATTCCTGACCTCGACCAGGCCTTCGCTGCGCATCTCAAAAACACCGACTTCATTGGTCGAACCGAAACGGTTCTTCACCGCGCGGAGTATCCTGTATGACGATGAATTATCGCCCTCAAAATAGAGCACGGTGTCCACCATATGCTCGAGCACGCGCGGTCCGGCGACCACGCCTTCCTTTGTCACATGGCCTACGATGAAGATCGTGATGCCGAGGCTCTTTCCGATCCTCAGCAGCGCTCCGGTAGTCTCTCTGACCTGGCTCACACTGCCAGGTGATGATGAGATGTCCTCCCTGAACATCGTCTGTATGGAGTCAATGACCACCACATCGGGTCTCATCTCGGTGATCGTCTCTTCTATCGAATCAAGGCTCGTCTCGGCCAGCAGATGCATATCCTTCGTAAATCCGCCCAGCCTGTCGGCGCGCATCTTTATCTGGCGCAGCGACTCCTCGCCCGAGATATAGAGCACCTTCAGGTCCTTCGCCGCGAGCACCCTGCATACCTGCAGGAGGAGCGTGGATTTGCCTATTCCGGGATCTCCGCCCACCAAAACAAGCGAGGCTTTAACGATACCGCCGCCCAGAACGCGGTCAAACTCCTCGATATCCGTCTTCGTCCTCGCATCTTCATGCATATCGATCTTTGATAAAATCACGGGCTCAGACTTCTGCCCGCGGACAGTTCCCGATGATTTAACAGCCGTCTTCGGTGCCACGGGCTCCTCGACGAAACAGTCCCAGGATTTGCACCCCGGACACTGTCCGAGCCACTTCGGGCTCTCATATCCGCATTCTTTACAGAAAAATACAGATTTATTCTTTGCTCCCATTAAAAATACGCCCCCAAAATAGTATAATGATTATATCACTTTTCATGTCATCAATGCAATCCATGCACGACTAAAGTGCAAGTTGTGCCGATTTTATTGCGTGCCCGGATTTTATATGTATACTGAAGTCACGATCAAGCAAGCAGAAGGCAAGCAGAATTGTGCGAAGCACAAACTGCGAGTGCCCGAAATGTAATGGAGGGAGAACACCCGTGAAACTAAGGCTGTCTGTAAAAGAAACAAACCGTGAATACGTGAGAACCGAACTTACCGCCCACGGCATCGAGATAAGCGAAGATGCCGAATACAGCGTGACGGAATCGCCCGGCGGTAATTACCTCACGGTAAAGGACTCAAAGGGAGACAAGGTCAGGATCGCCTGCGCCGACATCGTTTACATTGAGAGCTACGGACGCAACGTGGACGTGCACACCACGGAAGCCTCGTACCGCACTCAGGAACGAATCTACCGGCTGGAGGAATTCCTCGACAAAAGCCGTTTCACCCGCGTGAGCAATTCCGTGATCGTACAGAAGAAACACATTAAAAAGATACGCCCCTCTCTTTCGATGAAATTCATCATCACGATGTCGGAGGGAACGGTCATCGACGTAACCAGGAGCTACTACTCATCGTTCAGGAGCTTCCTGGGGATCTGATCAAAGAAAAGACGGAGGAAAAATAAATGGCTGCAATTTCAATCTACATTCTGGTTGTACTCGGCGTTACTTGCCTTGTGGCACTGATCGCCGTACTGGCAAATTATCTGAAATACAAAAGACACGTATCAAGAGTGATGAACGGCGAAGAGGCGCCCTCGGAAAAGCGCATCTCTTCTCCCGGCGAAACGGCCCTCGCGATCTTCATCATCCTGATGCTGATCTGGAACGGCTTCGCGCTCGTACAGTTCTCGATCCTCAACAACGATCTGGACAATATGCAGCGCAGAATGAATGAGATCTCCCGCGATCTCACTATGTACACCAACGATATCAACGAGCAGATCGCCCGCGGCAGCTCTCTCGTGCGCGATTCCCGTGTCGTTCAGGGTGACATCGACAGTGAAAACCTGAATTTCGTAATGGATTTCGAGGTCCGCTTAAAGGAATTCACTGACAGTACCGAAGTATATCTGAACTACGGCAATCGGAGAGTCCGCATGGAAAGGAGCGGCGATACATATACCGCTCCGATGACAGTCGGTCTCGGAGAATACGTCTTTGATTTCGCGACCGTTGAGATCATCAACAACGGCGTAACCCGCATCGATACAATTTACGATACCCCCACCGGCCCCATTTGGAGAGACTTCCTGCCCGAAGTCTACGCGAGCAAGCTGCCCTGGGATGTTAAGCAGAAGGAAGGCTCCGTCACGATCAAGGACGAAATGAAATTTAGGCTTCTTGAGCGTTCCGAGAGTGTTTCGCTGAAGAAGGCTTATCTTGTGACCGAACTCAACGGCTCCGAGATCGCCAGACAGGAGATCGTTATCTCCGGAACGGACGATGAGGTAACGATCCCGTTCGGTAAGACCTATGACTTAAAAGACGGCGAAGTCCTCGCGTTCTACTCGATCGCCGAGAGCGATATCGGACTCAGCTTTAAGACACTGCTTGTGACCTACGCGGGCAAAGGCGGCGACGCAACGGACCTTCCTTGCATGCTGCTCCTCGATGAGAACGGCTCGGTAATGTTCAGTGAGTAAATGCATTTACCCAGACTCTCATTTCACCCTCACCGCGGTTTGCCCAGGTGTAATAGGGGATAAATGTGAGCTCGATGTCATCATACTCAGGCTTTTTGTAAGCCGAATACAATGCCTCTGTTCTCGGTCTCTCCTTCTTTCCGGGCATCACGATCTTCGTGACCGTATCGCCCTCGATCGTGATCTTATCAAGCTTCGCCTTCGCGGGATCGGTGGATACCGAGAACAGGTGCAGGTCTTTGCCGTTGTCCTTCTCCTCGATGCAGTACACAAAAGGTCCGTAGGAAAGAGCCACTTTGCCGTGATCCTCGGGAACGGAAGTCGAAGCTTCCATGACGCGGACGCTGCGTTTGAATTCAAGTTCTATCACATCGCCCTGTTTAAAGGCGCCGCTGATGTACTCATAGCCCTTTTTGAGTTCATGCGTGTACGTTCCGCAGGATAAAGTGTATGAATCGCACCAGTCGGGGATACGGATGGCAAGGGTGGAGTGCGCGATACCGGCATCTGTGCCTGCGGATCCCGATCCGCCTTTTGCTCTTACTTCCCTGCACGCTATGCGGATCTTCCCGCTCTCGAGAACGTCCGAATCCACATCCCAGACGATCTCTTTAGCCCCGTATGATTTCTCTATCGTTCCGCCCACGTACAGATGCATGAACAGCGTATCCTCGCTTTCGGTGTATGCATAAGTGCCGACCGAGCTCACGAGACGGGCGATATTGGGCGGGCAGCACGCGCAGCCGAACCACTTCTGCCTTACGGGCTTCACATGGAATTTGCGTTCATCCTTCCGGCAGGCCTCGGGGCGCACCTCAAGCGGATTCACGTAGAAAAAGCTTTTGCCGTCGAGCGCCATTCCGGCCAGGACCGTATTGTACAGCGCGCGCTCCATCACGTCCGCGTACCTGCTGTCCACATCGATCTGCAGCATCCTCCTCGCGAAGAATACGAGTCCGATCGCCGCGCAGGTCTCGGAATAAGCGAGATCGTTCGGCAGCTCGTAATCGTACAGGAAAGCCTCGCCGTGATTCGTCGCGCCAATGCCGCCCGTGATGTACATTTTCCTGTTCACGATGCTGTCCCAGAGCCGGGTGCAGGCCGCGAGCAGCTCCTCGTCGCCTGTAAGCCTCGCAACGTCCGCCATGCCCGAATACAGATAAACCGCCCTCACCGCATGGCCCACAGCCTCATCCTGCTGCCTCACCGGCAGATGCGACTGATAATAGAAATACCCGAGCCCCTCACCGCGGCGCTTCGCCTCGTCGGGATGCTCTTTATCAAAGTAATAGGGCTGCTGTCCTCTCTCGTCAATGAAATACTTGCTGAGCT
>JAFZKM010000251.1 GCA_017553665.1 Lachnospiraceae bacterium | reverse complement strand
TTTAACACTGTTACTTGCCGGATTTCCTGCACAAAGCAGCCAGATATTTACTTGATACCGAAGACCTCTTCGTCTTCCTTGAACTGAGCCCAGGGAGCTTCGCCTTTATAGGCGAAGGCGCTCCAGATCTCGCGCATCTTTTCGCCGACGCGGCGTGAGACCGGATCGTCGACGTTGGCGTACGAAGTGGACTTGCCGAAAAGGACCGGGATGTCGCTCGCGTGGAAGCACCCGGCGCCGCGCTTTTCGATGTCGGGCGTCATGTAGCGGTATTCGTAGACCCACGAAGGGCCCTTGATCTCGCGGGCGATCTCGCGTGACGGCTTGGTATAGAAGGCGGCAGTGAAGTCGTCGGACATCCTGCGGCGGGCATTTTTGCCGGGATGCAGCCTGAAGCTGAACCAGTGCGCGGCAAGCGGAAGCAGAGCGGTCGGGATGTTGCAGATAAAGGCGTCGCCTTCCTGGCTGCAGGTGCCGATGAGGATGGGCTTTTTCGAAGCCTTGGCAAGGTCAGCGGGGCGCCCCTTGATCACTTCGCCGTCGATGACGGGCGAGAAGGCGCAGGTCGAATTGCCTTCGCGGAGGATCTTATCACGCAGGTCGCGGTTTGCATTGTGGATGCAGTCGATGTTGATGTCCTTTAATGCTGCGAGTTCATTAGGATTGACGCCGATGAACTTGAGGTATAAGCGCGTGAGGCGTTTGCTCTGCTCTTCGGTCCAGAACGAGTCGACGCACGCCGACTGTATTATCGCCTTGTCGAAAAGCGTCTCGGCTTCAGGCATTCCGAGCAGCGCGATGATGCACGCCGCGCCCGCGGACTGCCCGAAAACAGTTACGTTGTCGGCATCTCCGCCGAAGCGGTGGATATTATTTCTGACGAACTTGAGCGCGGCCATCTGATCGAAAAGCCCGTTGCTCTTGTCGAAATTCTTGTCGAGATAATTCAGGTTAAGGAAGCCCTCGAGATTGAGCCTGTAATTGAAGCTCACGACGATGGTCTTCGTGTCGGTCGCGAATTTCGCGAGGTCATAGTACAGCTCGTCGCTGTCTTCGCTCACCCTTCCGCAACCGCCGTTGGCATAAGAGCCGCCATAGATCCACACCATTACCGGTGCGTTGTCGGGTATTCCTTTTGGCACGAAAATATTCAGATAGAGACAGTCCTTGCCGTCAGCAGATATCGTGGACCTGCCCTTGCCCTGAACCGGACTGATCGGGCCCCTGACGACGTCGCGGACACCTTCCCAGGACTCCGGCGGAACGGGATGCTTAAACGCAAGCTCTCCGACAGGCGGCGCCGCGAACGGTATCCCGAGATATTCCTCGCACCCGTCCTTGACGATGCCCCTGACAAGCCCGTATTGAGTTGTGACTGTCCGTGAATGCTCCATAATTTAGTTTAGCACGCTGGAGCGGTGGGGTGCAATGGAGTAAGGGGTGTTGAGCGTGGTGATATGATACATGTCTTGCCCGAAAAGCTTTGTTTGGCACATAGATGCCGTTTTGACCCGCGAATTGACCCGCAGCGCGGCATGTTTGTCGGCACGTTTGGCCTTAAAATGCCGTTTTGACCCGCGGATCGACCCGCACCGCGGTATGTTTGTCGGCACGTTTGGCCTTAAAATGCCGTTTTGACCCGCGGATCGACCCGCACCGCGGCATGTTTGTCGGCAAGATAAGCAGGAATAACCATTTTTTGGCCGAATAATCACATTTTCGATTTCTCCAACCAGACAAACCCGACAAGCTTTGTCTGATATCTTCCGCAAATGCATTTTTTACCCCCGAAAATTGAGACTTTGAGCTATGGAATGAGACTAAGTAATGTGAGCATAATATAGCCATCCTTAGTTCAGTTCGGAAGGGGGATCTGTATCATGAACACCATTATATTTCCGATGAAAGTACATGCTGTAAAACTTGAATACAGAAGACTGAAATTAGAAGGAATGCCACACGGCAGATTTATGATCAGAAAAGGGAAAATGATCGTGGCAATAACGTACGATCCGGATAATCCCGAAGTAACTTCAAGATGCCCCAGAAGACTGTCGTTATCAACCCGGCTCGGTAAAGAATATGAGGAAAAGATAAATGCCTATCTGAAGATAAAATCAGAATACGATTCTCTTCTTGCCGGCTGGAAGTCGATGTACTGTTTTGCTCCGCCAAAAGTAAGATTTCCCATAATCCAGTATTCTGACCCGCACGCAATGAACAACGAGTTTTTCAAGAACCAGGCAGACCGGTGCGGTACATACACTTCGCAAAACCCTACTGTCAGCGAACATGGAGATCTGAAATCAAAGAATGAATTGTTTGGTGCTGATTTATTGAAGCTTATGGACATTCCGTTTAAATACGAGACGGAGGTATATCTTCCTGCTATTGCAAAGACTATTAATCCGGATTATCTCATAAACTTCTATGAGATAGACAGATGTTCATATGTTGAGATCCTGGGAATGAATGACAAAGTCGATTACTCATTAAGAACAACTATGAAGATATCCGGCTTTTCAAAGGAGACATACAGGCCCGGGAAGGAAGTTATATATGTTCATATATATGACAAGCACAATTTTGACAGGGATTATTTTGTAAGCCAGGTGCTGTCTGCTTTTAATGACATGATTCCTGACAGTGCGTTGGAGTGGGAACCGGTCAGCTGTGTCGGCTAATGAATATTGTGGCCTTAAAATGCCGTTTTGACCCGCGGATTGACCCGCAGCGCGGCATGTTTGTCGGCACGTTTGGCCCGAAAACGTCATTTTGACCCGCAGATTGACCCGCAGCGCGGCATGTTTGTCGGCACTTTTGGCCTTAAAATGCCGTTTTGACCCGCGAATCGACCCGCGCTGCGGCATGTTTAGCGGGTTGTATCACGGTTTTTAAGCAAACAACTCTTATATCAATGCACCTTCACCACTACCACTTCCGGGTAGTCGTTGATCCTCACGGGGAGCAGGCTGTTGCCGAGGCCGCGGCTCAGGATCACCGTCATATCCCCGAAGGAACGCATGCCTTCATAATAATCGGGCAGGAATTCGAACTCGGGGGAGACGAGGCCGCCGACGCCCGGAATTATTATCTGGCCGCCGTGATAGTGACCGGTGAGGACGAGATCTGCGCCGAGACTTTGATAGAGCGAAATATACTGCGGTTCGTGCGCGAGCATGATGACCGGCTTCTCATCCGTAAAAGCGGGATAGGCAGCAAAAGAATCGAGCGAAGTATCCGCGATCCCGGCAATTATATAGTCGTCCGATTCATAGTATTTATCGTCCAGAAAGTGGATGCTGATATTATTTTC
>JAFZKM010000250.1 GCA_017553665.1 Lachnospiraceae bacterium | reverse complement strand
TTCCGGCGCTGCACATCATCCTTCGGCGTCGCTAAGCTTCCGGCCCAATCGGCCAGCTTGCGGTGCCTGGCCAGCTCTTCCTTCGTTCCGGTCTTTCCCGACATGAAATGCACGGCCTTTAAGGTCTTCATCATCGGTTTGTTCATCAACTTCCCTGCCTTTACTTTGTATGCTTTTTGAACCACTCCGTGATCTCGTCCAGTCTGCGTACTCTGTGTTTGGGCTTTCCTGAGCGTGACAGCTCATGGTTCTCTCCCTTGAACACGATCAGTCTGGTCTCCACTCCTCGCGCGGCCAGAGCCTGCATCATCTGCATGCCTTCGGGCAACGGGCAGCGATAGTCCTCGTCGCTGTGCAGGAAAAGCGTGGGAGTCTTGACTTTGTCCGCATACTTCAGCGGTGAGCGGTCCCACAGCTTCTCATGGTCCTTTGCGCCGAACATGCCCTTCGCTCCGCACTGGTCCGGTCCGAACATCTTTCCGATATCCGAGATAAATGAGAACGATACCCAGTTGCTGATCGAGCGCTGTGAAGCGCAGGCGCAGAAGCGGTCGGTATGGCCGATGATCCAGTTGGTCATGAAGCCTCCGTAGCTTCCGCCGGTCTCACAGAGCTTCTTTTTGTCAATGTTGGGATATGCGGCAATCACCGCATCAGTAAAGTCCATGAGGTTCTCAAAATCGGTCTTTCCATATGCGCCGCGTATATCCGCGAAATCGTCTCCGCGTCCGTCGGAGCCCTTGATATTCGTAAAGAACACGATAAAACCTTCCGCAGCCCAGTATTGCATCTCATGGAAGAAGGTCTCGCCGTAAGCGCAGCGCGGGCCGCCGTGCACATCCAGGATCGCGGGATATTTCTTCTTCGGGGAATAATTCTCGGGAAGCAGTACCCATCCGCGCATATCCATGCCGCAGGATGTGTAATCCAGACGGTTGGGCTTCGCGATGTAGCGGCCTTCGAGCGCCTCATCGTTCAGATGTGTCAGGCGCTGCATATTCTTGCCCTCGCGGTCCATCACATAGATTTCCGCCACATGGTTCCAGTCCTGATATACAACCGCTATCGAGTCATCGCTCACAGCCATCGAGCAGAGCATGCCGTCCTGCTCCCAGAGAGTGTCCTTCGTTACTTTGCCGCGGTTCGCTCGCAGGCGGAAGATCGCGTTATGGTCGCGTATCGTCGCGAAGGTCAGGTATTCTTTGCCGTCGGTAAAATGTCCGTCTCCGCCCTCCGCGGTATCGCCGATAACACTGGAGTAGAGGGATACTTCCGGCCTGTATACAACATGCAGGCCCTCTTCGTCTATGCGGACCATATCCGAGGTCTGGTTTATTCCGTAGGTCTTCATATCGGAAGCGAAGCCGTACAGCTTGCCTCCCATCTCAAAGAGGCCGCCGATATTGTGATCGAGTTTTCCGTATACGGTCTTTATCTTATTCGTGTCGGCATCGTAAACGAATACCTTGTTATAGAGGCCGCGCTGAGTCTTAAATGTCGTGCCGGTGAAGTAGACTTTCCGGCCTTCTACCTTAAGCTCACCGGCATCAAATTCGGGCGCGGTAAGGCGCTTCGCTTCGAGTTTGCCTTTCTCTTTTTCATCTATCGTCAGCAGGAAAACCGCCTCGCGGGTTCCGGAAACGTAACCTGCGCCGTTGAACCAGTAAGGAAGCTCATCCACCACGTGGTAATCTTCCTCTGCTTTTTTCTCATCGGCCTTCTTTTTGCGGGTCTCCTCATCGTCCTTATAGGCGTCGGGATCATCCTTGCGGATCGTTCCGGTGACCATGTAATGAGTCGCGTCAATCTTTTTAAACTGTCCCACTCCGAAGGGAACGGTTACCCACGGAGCAGCCTCTCCGCCGCGTACATCGAGCAGAAACAGATCCGTCGTGCCGGGCTTGGTCTCCTTCGTATTCCTGCGAAGGATCAGTGTATGATCGTCCTTCCAGTCCACCACGGAAGCGTCAATGCTCCAGGTGACCTGTTTCGCCTCGCCGCTGCGCGCCAGCCATACATCGCTGTGATATTCGTTCTTATCAAGATCCGCGCGCTTTACCTGAAACGCGAGATATTCTCCTGTCGGACTGTATTTCAGGCCGCTTGGGATGCGGTAGAGCGCGATATCCTCTTTCAGTATCTTCTTCATTTTTGCCATGTAGACCCCTCACTTTCTTATATTGACCAAAGAGCACCCGAATGCTCAGGTGCTCTTCACATTTAACTATATTATATCACTGTCTGAGAGGATATGCATCCGTAAGCATCTTTGTTATTGACAGAGCCTTCGAATGGTCTCCCTGAGGATCCTTGAGTACAATACCGATGGCCTCAGCGACGAGCTCCATGTCCTTCTCCTTGAAGCCGCGGCTCGTAACTGCGGGAGATCCGAGTCTGATGCCGCTGGTAACGAAGGTCGACTGGGGATCGTTCGGAACAGCGTTCTTATTGACCGTGATATTTACCGTCTGAAGGAGCGCCTCGGCTTCCTTACCTGTCATTCCGATGTTCTGCAAGTCTACGAGCATCAGGTGGTTGTCGGTACCGCCGGAAACAAGATTGAAGCCTCTCTTTAACAGACCGTCGGCAAGAGCCTTCGCGTTCTTTATGATCTGCTCGGCGTACTCCTTGAACTCAGGCTTAAGAGCCTCACCCAGACATACAGCCTTTGCCGCGATGACATGCATCAGAGGGCCGCCCTGGATCCCGGGGAATACTGCCTTGTTGAATTTATGCTCCTTCGCGAATTCCTCGCTGGAAAGGATGATTCCTCCGCGGGGTCCGCGAAGTGTCTTATGGATCGTAGCCGTGGTAACGTGAGCGTACGGGATGGGGCTCATATGCAGCCCTGTCGCTACAAGTCCCGCAATATGAGCGATATCCGCCATGAGATAAGCGCCGCACTTATCGGCAATCTCACGGAAACGCTTAAAATCGATCGCGCGCGCGTATGCGCTGGCGCCGCAGATGATGAGCTTGGGCCTGCATTCCATCGCGATGCGCTCTACCTCGTCATAATCTATGTAGCCTTCGGAATTAACGCCGTAAGGCACGCATTTGAAATACATTCCGGAAAGGTTCGCTGGTGAACCGTGTGTAAGATGTCCGCCGTCCGCAAGGCTCATGCCCATATAGGTGTCGCCGGGCTGAAGGAGCGCCGTCTCAACAGCCTGATTTGCCTGGCTGCCGGAATGGGGCTGAACGTTCGCGTATGTGCATCCGAAAAGCTTCTTCGCGCGCTCGATCGCAAGTGTCTCTACTTCATCGACATACTCGCAGCCGCCGTAATAACGGTGTCCCGGATAACCTTCGGCATATTTGTTCGTGAGGGGGCTTCCCATCGCGGACATAACCGCCTTGCTTACGAAGTTTTCCGAAGCGATCAGCTCAATGTGGTCGTTCTGGCGCTGCATCTCGCGCGTGATCGACGCAGCGACCTCGGGATCGACTGCCTTGATCTCATCATAATTGTACATAACCTTTCCTCCTGTGAATCTTTACTTTCCCTTCCTTCTTCCGTAAAAGACATAAATATGTCCTAAACATTCACGATGATAGTATAATTATGCGAAAAATACAAGTGCGTACGGGGCAAAATCATTTTGTTCAGTCTATACCATTTTTGTGGAGGATCGATGTAATGAGCTTTTCCTGCCCCACATACTTTGCCTTTAATGCTTCAATATCGTTCAGGGCGCTGTCCTGCTGGCGTATATTGTAATCAAGTCTCGCGCGCAGCTTATTGCGCCTGCGCGATACCGCGTCCTTGAAATCCACCAGCTCAGCGCGGTCAAGCAGCACTTCGGGCTGGCTGACCCATGCGTCGGTCTTTTCCATGCCGGCCGCTTTAAGGGCGCTCGCCATGCGCTCTGTGTAGCTGTTCAGCAGCTGCGTGTTCTTCATGTAGCGTTTCTCGGCTTCCTTCTGCTTCACATAGTTCTCCCATACATATCGGAGCTCCTGAAGCGAATTTACGCCATATTTGTCATAGGAATAATCAAGGACCGAGGTCGTGTTTACGTATTTGATCTTGACCTTGTTCAGAAGCATGTTCGCTCGATTCATCATGTAATCGGTCTTCCTCGCATCTTTTTTGCACTCACCGACAGCCATGATGTAATAGACGATGTATCCTATAGCGGCGACGCCCGTGATAAAGAAAGGCACGGTGAAATCCTTGCCCGTCTGGCTCGAAAGGGCTATAAGAGATATAAATATCAAAAGAACGACCAGAATGATCGCGTAAGACATCTTATTGAGGAAGTTCCTCTTCGATTCGGCATGCTCCTTCTCATAACCGATGCTGCCCTTCTCACCCTCGAGATTGCGCATATCGTCTTTGATCAGCACAAGAAAATTTTCATGCTTCTCAAGCTCGGTCAGCTTCTTCGGGAATTCATGCTCATACATCTCCATGGTATGGTAGAGATCATCGCGGATCCTCTTTTCGCCGGTCTGGTATCTGACGCGCTCATTCTCAAGGCTCAGCATCATGCGCGCCGCGTCCGCGATCTCGCCGCGGTCCACCTCGTCCATCTGCTCGTAGCGCTGGATATCCGCAAGATACTGCGTAACCTGCGCGTACTCGTTCTTAGTCTCTTCCTGCTGGGCGCGCAGATAGGTGACCTGATCGCAGAACTCCGTGGTCAGGCGCGAAAGATCCTCGTTCGAGATCCTGCCGCCCCTGCTCGCAGCGATAGCCTCATCCACCGTCATCCGGGAATAATCCGTCATCAGTTCTTCCGACGGCTTTTTCTTTCTTCCGAAAAGTCCCATACCTCTACTCCGTAACCGCCGACCTGTAACCGGACTTGAGAACCGTGATCATCTCATCGGAGAGCCTGTCGAATTCGGAGGTCCTGCCCTGCTGGTAAAGGACCTTCAGCCTGTCAAGCTGGCCGAACTCACCCGCCGTCTCAATCCGCGCGGTCGCATTTTCAATGTCTTCTTCTATCTTTTTGATCAGCTCGCCGTTGTCGAGCAATCTCGTGGCTTCCTTCATATAGTCGCTTTCTCTGTGCCCGAGCTTCAGGGCATAGAAATAGCACTTGAGCGATTCACGCGACTCGTTGCGCTCGTAGGCCTCGAGGAACATCTCCGCCGCCACGTCGTATCTTGCGCTCCTGACATTGATCACGCCGATATTGTGCATGATATTGCCGTATTCCTGCGCCGAGAGCGTACTTCCCTCCGCGGATGAGATGATGCCTCTGTATTCTTTGAGAGCGTCCTTATAATAGCCGCCCTGCATATATCTGTCGGCCCTGCGCTTCCTGCGTCCCGCGGCGGACATGCCCGCGAGTTCGTCCAGTTCGTCGCAGATCTTTCTTATCTCGCTCTCGTCATAATAGTCGCCTGTGCACATGATGACCACAAGACGGCTCTTTAAGTCCGCCTTCGTGAGCACGAGCTGCTCGAGCAGGTCGCCTCTTTCCGTGAATCCCAGCTCATCCCTGATGAAAAGCGCCATTTCACGGTCGATCATTCCCTCGTCAAGCATGTCAAGCTGAGCGCGCAGGCAATAGCAAAGCTCCTCGATCGTGTAAACGTTCACGCCCGAGGTTTTGAGTGTGTATGGCCTGACGGCTTTTTTGCCCGCGCAGAGAATAACCTTACTCATCAGATCTTAAGCACCTGCTCCCATATTTTATGATTTGTCGGATAAATGTCTCCGAAACCCATGTCCCTGACCGTGATCACGCAGGTATCACGGTTCGGGAAACGAAGCCGTATGTTCATCCTGTTGCTTCTGTCGTTCCTGAGGTTCAGCGTCTCAAGCGTAACGATCGCGCAGACGAAATCCTTCTTCAGAACGTTATGTATTATGAAATCCAGCTCATTTGTCTTGTCCATGATGACTTCGATCTCGCGGCCCGCTTCGCTGCAGGGCTGTCCGATCGACGCCAGTTCCATCTCGCGGTAGGCTCCGTCCGAGAACGCCCTGATCGCGATGCTGCTCTTCAATACGGAATCTCCTACCAGCAGATATCCGTCCGCTCCGCCGTCGAACATCAGCTGAGCGGCATGTCCGGCGCCCTTCACATAAAGGTTCTGTCCGCGGAATACCCTTCTGCCGTTGCAGAGGTTCTTCAGGATGCCGTCCGCCCAGGCGCTCTCAAATCCCGCTCCGGTGAAATACAGTGCCGAAATAATCTGCTTATGGAGCATCATCGAGGCCGTGTTCTCGAAAGCGTACATCAGCCTGTCGGCCTCCTCGGGCGCCAGCATCGAATAATTGATCTTAGATGTCAGGTCTGTCTTGTCAGCCACGACCGTGACCGGCTCGCTACGCCTTCCGAAGCTCAGACGGTAGAAAAGGAAGCCGTCCTTTTCGAAGTCGAACAGGCCCACGTCATTGATCCAGATATCCTTGTTCTGGGACACCGCGTAGTACATAAAACTCTCTAAATGAGTGATCATTCTAAGGCTGTCGGATCTGATCCCAAGCAGCTCGAGAGCCGATATTAAATTACGTTTTAACTTTTCGTTAAAGGTCGGCGCGGTGATCACGACGCCCCTGATATTTGTCGCTCCGATCCTCGCCTTAAGTGCCGCGAGAAGTCTCCTGAAGTATCTCTCGAGCAGCATGTCCGCCGCGTAATTCTGTCCGAACACATCAAGGCTTCCGTTGTTCGAGGCGAGCGTTACGAGGCCGGTGATCTTCATGCAGGCCGGTCCCGGTGTCAGCGCCGCGGCGTCATCTCCGAAGAGCCAGTCGCTGTTGTCCGCGAAGGCGCACAGCATCGTGGGGATCCTGTACTTTCCGGGATCCTTCGAAAGGCATGCCGAATAGAGCTCGCCATGTTCGTTCACATAGCAGAGCTGCGTAAATTCATCCGTGAGATCTATGCCCACGAGTACTGCCTTTTCGTTGTCCATTGATGTCCTTCCCGGTGTCATTTATTTTAAATGATTATTTGTTTGAGTTTCTCAGAACAGAGGCTCGAAAAGCTGCTTCGCGAGCTGCTCGTTCTTGATGTAATTCTCGAGAAGCTTCTGCATGGTCTTCGAGTCGTTCATCTCCCTGGCGGTGATGATCAGGTTCAGCTGACGGTAGCCCGTGTCTTCGTTGCCTATAAGTTCAGGTTCAAGCCTTACTTCACTGCTCTCGGTAACGATATACGAGTCGCTGTCCTCTTCGGTAATGTAGTACTGAAGCAGCTCTCCGTAGAAAAGAACGAATTCGCTGACGAATATTCCGTAGCCGAGATCCTTCATATCCTCATCCACATAACTGTCGTCCTCATCTCCGGTGATCAGGCAGTAGTGGATGCGAACATGCTTCCTGGGATCTGTATGATATTCAATATACTGACGGTCCTGCATGCCTTCGGGAATATGTATCCCATCGCCGAAGTTCTTGAAGAAAGGCATGATCACGCCGCGATTCTCAAGGAGCGCCATCTTATGCTCGATGAAGTTCCTGTCGGCATCATTATACTTTCCGAGGATCGAAAGGTACTTAAGGATTGCGAGGATGCAGAGATCGTTCTCCTCATATACTGTCTCACGCCGCATGAGCTCAAGCATCTCGCCGTCTGGCACATGCTCCTTTACCAGATATTTGTATGCGTAATACGACATATAGGCGCGGATCAGGATCCTGTTCGTGCCGTGATCGTAATAATGGCGGAGTACCTCCATCGAGTAGCTCATGTCGGTCTCGGTAAAGAGTATCTGAGCGAGCAGCCTCTCCTCCAGATCGTCTGCCTGGATACCCGCTTCGATCGCGGTGCTCCAGAGCCAGTGCATGCTGTCGTTATCACCGTTATAGTATTTCACGAGATAAGACAGGACCGCGTCGTCATGGCGGCGCTTTAAGAATACGTTGTAGCAGAGCTCTGTGAAGAGCTTCTTCCCGATATGCGGATCACCGCTCGTGATCAGGCTCGATGTGAGCTTCGCGATGCGGCGGACATCCACTCCGGTATAGCCGTAGATCTCCATGTTCTTGACCGCGAGGCTGTAGAGCTCCCTCATGATCATCAGGTCGATCATCCTCGCGCGGTCTCTCCTCGAAAGGTTCGCGAGATCGGTCTTTACGAGAAGGTTCTCCATCAGATCGCCTTCAAGATTATCGTAGTAATATTCGATCAGTTCTCTTCTGCACTCCAGGTCGAACTTTTTCTCCAGACGGCTCTCATCGATGCATATCCTGATGAGTCTGTAGATCTCCTCAGAGTCACCTCTGTATCTCGCGTTCTCCAGACTGTTCAGGATCACCCTCTCATCCTGGGTGCATCTCGCGGCGCACAAACGGATCAGTTCGCTGTTCGTGATGAGCTTCGTCATGTGAAGACCGGCGGGTACGAGACGGCTTCCGTGTCCGTCCTCGACGAGCACTTCAGGGTCCTCGGTGAAGATGTCGATGAACGCTGTTCCATCCTTCACGGGGAACACTCTCTCGTCCTCGAGCTCCTTATGAGCTACCAGTACGGCAACCGCATCGGGCCATTCGATCTCTACCCTGTGCTTGAAGATTATGTCCGGCAAAAGTGCGGTGAGCGACTCATCCAGATCGGCCGCCGTGAGCACATTATTGTATAAAATGGTAAGGTTATCGCTGAGCTCACCCTCCGAAAGCTTCTTCAGGGCAAACTCCTTCATCTGCTGCATAAGTATCGGTTGAATGCTGTCCGATTGAGTTCTGTACATAAGTACGTTGGCATAAAACATGGCCTTGACCTCGTCAGGGAGGCTTATACCGTTCTCAAAGTAGGTCTGCATGCCCTTCGGAAGTGCCTTTCCGGGGCGTGTGCCTGCGGCAAGAAGGCAGTTCTCATACAGATTTTTGACATTCAGCTGCTCGATTACCCCGACGGAGTACCATTTGAACGCTGTTTCATCGTGTACTTTGCCTCTGATCAAATGTGTACAGAGAGCTTCCAGAACCTCGTTCACATGGAAGGTCTCGCTCGCTTTTAC
>JAFZKM010000249.1 GCA_017553665.1 Lachnospiraceae bacterium | reverse complement strand
CGCGCGGGAACAGTGTGTCCCTCGACAGCGCATTCCGCGGCACGCTCGAGATTCGCCGGAACAATGAGCTCTTTCGTGAGCAGCTCGCCCTGTACCATCTCGATCACGCGCTTTTTGCTGCCCGACTCCATAAGGATGAAGTCCTGCGCGGAAAGGTCGTGCATCTTAAAGCTGTGATAAACTCTCGGGTACTCTTCTTCCCTGCCCTTAAAGTCACGGACGTCAACACATATCTTTCCGTCTTCGGCAACGAGCTTACCCTTTTTATATACTTTCTCGATCTTAAACTCGGCAAGATCCGAAACCACGAGCAGGTCTGCCCTGTATCCCGGCGCGATCGCTCCGCGGTGTTTAAGGCCGAAATACGAGGCCGCGTTGAAGCTGGCCATCTTTATCGCGTTCGCGGGGTTCTTGCCCGCCTTTATAGCCTCTCTGATGATGTAATCAATATGTCCTAACTCGATCAGGTCGCCCGGATGCTTATCATCCGTAACGAGCATGCAGCGGTCGCAGTATTTGTCATCGAACAAAGGAAGCAGCGCGTTAAGGTTCTTCGCCGCAGTGCCCTCTCTGATCATGATCCACTGGCCGCGCTTAAGCTTCTCGATGGCTTCCTCGGCCGTAGAACACTCGTGGTCGGATTCAACGCCCGCAGCCACATAAGCGTTCAGGTCGCGTCCCGAAAGGCCGGGAGCATGTCCGTCGATGAGTCTCTCGTGGTCCTGCGCGCCGAGGATCTTCGAGATGATCTCGCGGTCATTGCGAACGGTCCCGTAGGAATTCATCAGCTCCGCAAGTCCGAGGACGCGGATATTCGCGTAGAAGCTGTTAAGTGAAGCAGCGTTCAGCTCCGCACCGGCCTCATCAAGAGGCGTAGCGGGTACGCACGAGGGCAGCATGAAGAATACTTCGAGCGGCAGGTCCTTACTGCTCTCCAGCATGAAGGAAAGTCCCTCCGCTCCAGCGACGTTCGCGATCTCATGCGGGTCGCAGATGACCGCGGTCGTTCCGTGCGGCAGCACGGCTTTCGCGAACTCGGAAGGCGCGAGCATCGAGCTCTCGATGTGGATATGTCCGTCGATGAGACCCGGGCAGACTATCTTCCCTTCCAGGTCTATCTCGGCATAGCCTTCGTAGCTGCCCAGACCGGCAATATAGCCGTTCCTGATCGCCACGTCGCATTCCTCGAGCTCACCCGTGAAAACATTCAGTACCTTCGCGTTCTTCAGGACCAGATCCGCCTTCTCTTCACCCCTGGCGGCGGATATCAGTTCTTTTAATTCATCGGATTTTTCAAGACTCATAACCCCATTACCTCCTCATGACAATTCTATCACGAAAACAATAATTTTTCAATGTCCTTACTTTTTTTGTCCGAGAATTTTATTCAGTATTTTACTGCCTGTTCAATGTTCAATACAGCCAGAAAGTCTCTTCTCCGATCGCGATGCGCAGCCAATGCGAAGGCACTGTTCCGTCAGCGTTGGGATTCTCATACAGCATTGCGAATACCGTGCCTACTCCCTGCTCATCTATGATCTTTACAACGCCGTCTTCGGTGATATCCCACTTCAGTTCATAGTAATCGCCGTCCAGGCAGTACCAGCCCTCTCCGTAGAGGTATTCGTCCGTGTAGAACGAGAACGAGATATCGCGGTACTCTGAGCTTCCCATTCCTACATAGTAGATCTGATCAGTGATAACATCCATCCTGTAGAGCGTTTCCCATCCTGTTCCCGCGATCTGCTCGCGCGCAGCGGGGATCACTCTGACTTCATCAAGATCGAGTGCCGGAGGCTCATAGTCCCAGTCGTCCTCAATATCGGGATACTCCGGATAACTGGTGATCTCTCCGAAGGTGCAGTCCTCAAAATATACGTGATCGGCAAAAGCCCATGTATTTGTCTCGCCGTCACCGAAGGTGCAGTGAATAAAGCTAAGGCTGGAATTAAAGTTCTGATCAAAATATCCGCCCCATGACGAACCGGTAAGCAGGCAGTCCGAGAAAACAAACTCACCCTGAGGCTCATAGATCTCAAAAGGACCGTTCGCGCAGTCTCTGAGCGTTGTTTCGGTTACGATCAGATTCGCGGTACCTTCCGATGCTCCGATTCCGTAGACTCCGCAGCCGTAGAGATCGAGTCCCACAAGGATCACTCCGTCGCATCCGATCAGATCGAGTACATTGCCCGAGCAGTCGCCTCTGTCGGTATGACCCATCGTCATAAAGCTGAGTCCCAGATCGCTGCAGTTCTTAAAGGTCATGACCGCCGCGTAGCGCGGATCGGTTACGATCTCGGTATTCGCGGTAACCTGATCCTTGCCGGATATGGACAGGCCGTATACAGTCTCAAAAACTATCTCCAGACCGTCATAGACATCCTCGATCATCGCGTACTCGTGCGCGTCATTCCATGCCTTGATCGAGTCGGCGGAATCAAACCTGCTCAGGAAATCGGTCATATTGTAGCGGCCGGGCTCAATAACGATCACAGCCTCGGGCGCAACGGCCTCAACGAGCTCTTCGATCGAGCTGACTGTTATCGTGGTGTCACGTCCCTCAGGAAGATCATCATCGGTAACAGGCTCGGGTGTAGGCTCCGCAGTAGGCTTCGCAGGCTCGTCCGTAGGCGTCGCGGTGGGTGTGGGCGCTTCTGTAGTCGCAGTCGTAGGCTGCGTATCATCTTTACCTGTCGAAGGCGCGTCGGTAACGGGAGTAACATTCGTTACGTCTCCGCCCTTCTTCTTACAGCCCATCGCGAGCACTGCCAGCATCAGGACCAGCAGGAGCACGGCTGCACGTTTGATCGGTTTAATATTCTTCATTTCATATCCCCTTTTCATTTATTCATCCGAAACCCGGATTTAAAGTCGATACAACGAAAACAGTATATCAGATTTTCGATCGATTGCAATCATGCTTTCGGGGGGGTAGCATAAAGGGGGACGTTTCCGTCCCCCTTCTGTTCTTACTTCGTGATCACGAAGTCCACGGTCGTCTCTCCCTTGAAGAAGATCGAGCCGTTGGAGATTGTCAGATGCAGCGTGTACTTGCCGGGCTCGGAAGGCATCTTGTTCGAGCTGTAGCTCTTGCCTGCCGAAGTTGTTCCGGTTACCGAGTAAACGATGTCATCATACTCCTTGAAGAGTTTCTCTTCCTTCGCTGTGGTGCCCTTGTAAGCCGTGATATCGAATACATCGAGCTCGGCGGGCTTTCCGTCATAGGACTTATCGAATGCGTATACGCCCCTGAAGGAAACATCCTTCTTGGTGATATCGGGCAGGCATGAGCCGTCCTTCTTAACGGTGAAGGTATCGTAGAGGTCGGAAGAAACTCCGTTGTACATGTAGGTATCAAAGGTCAGAACGTCTCCCTTTACGCGGATGAAAGCGTAGAACTGCTTCTTTACTCTCTGTCCGCAGAGCTCGCCGTTAATGACGCTGACAGCACAGCCTTCCTCGATGTACTCATCGGGAACGGCATAGCGTGACTCCGCGTTCTCCTTCGAGATGTCGAGCGACTTCTCACCCGAGAAATTGATCGTTACATAATGTGTTCCTTCGGGCTCGATATTATACTTTCTGCCCTCTGTTTCAACTTCCTCGGTGAAGGGGTTGTCATAGGTTACGGTTCCGTATCCGCTGCCGGTCTCTCTCTCGTTCGAAACGTAACCCGAGAAGTAATTGCCGTTTATATCCTTGCCGTAGTAGTAAGGATTGCTTCTGGTGTATGCGTGATCGTGTCCCTGAAGAACAAGGTCAACCGAATACTTCGCGAAGAGCGGAACAAGGTTCTTTCTGAGCTGTCTCGAGCCGCCGTCCATAGTGTGGTATCCGACGCTCATCATGCCTGCGTGAGTCATGACAATGATCCACTTGATCTTGCCCTGGTCTCTCAACTTCGAAGCGTTATCGAGCTCGGATACGATCCACGCGTACTGCTCGCGGTAATCGCTCTGGTTGTCGTACTCGCCGTTGCCGCCGTTTAAGTTGCCCGACTCGTTGGAATTTGTCTGGATAACATATACATTGCCCATCTTAAAGCTTGCGCAGCCGCCGCTGTTGTGGCTGTTGTGCTTTCCGTCGGTACAATAATCGGCGAAATCGATATCATACATCGAGTAGAAGCAGTCAGGTGTATTGTCGTGGTTTCCGGCTACGGGGATCATTACGGAATTCATCATGTCGTCCGCGTCGAAATCAACAGACATATTGTACTCGTCGATATAGTAGTTCTCATCGTGGCACTCGTTGGTGATATCGCCGCAGTTCATGAAGCCGATGAGGTCCGAATCAACATTCTTCGCGTTCTCAAACGCTTCGCGCATTACCGCTTCGTAGCGGCGGTATTCTTCCTCGGTCTCGGCCTGGGGATCCGTAACATAGATAAAGAAGAAATCATCTGTTTCTCCGTTGATCGTCCAGAGGCCCGGTCTTGAATAGCCGACCTTCTTGCTTCCTACGCGGTAGTAATACCGGCTGTCCTCGGGAAGGTTCTCGACATGCGCCTTGTGGCAGTAATAAACCGCCGCGCCGTCGGAATTCTCGATAGCGGTATTGAAATAATCCTTAACGGTCTGAACCTCGCCGTTCTTGATACCCTTTGTCCAGTTGTACTTGTGGATATCCTTTACATATTTCGCGTCAACATACTGAAGGACGGTGTCCTTGCCTTCAACGCCGATCGTTCTCCATGCAACGCCTCTGGAGTATACGTCATAAATCAATCTTATTCGTCCCTCGCACTATCTTCACCAGCTGCCCAAGGGCATTGTAAACCTGCACTTCGGTGGGTTCGATGCCTTCGATGTG
>JAFZKM010000248.1 GCA_017553665.1 Lachnospiraceae bacterium | reverse complement strand
CTTCAGCACTCTCGAGGGTTTGTTTGCGGCCGCGGAGCAAGCGGCGCCTGTCGATGCGCAGATATTCTTAATATCAAGACCTATCACGAGCGATGAGCCCTGAACGCCCTTAAACGCGAATGAACAGTGGCCCGGAAGCCTACGGTCCTTCCCGTCGGGGAGCTGAGGTCCCGTAAGTATCACATCGGGTATCTCGTTAAGGATCCTGAATACCATTCTGTCTCTTAATTCCTGTATGTATCGCGTGTCTGCTCCCATGCGGATACCCGCGAGCCTGCAGGCTTCACCGAAGCCTACGATGCCTGCCACGTTCTCGGTTCCGGAACGCAGTCCGCGCTCCTGTCCTCCTCCGTACAGCGCCGGCCATATTTTAATGCCGCGTCTCAGATACAGCAGTCCGACTCCCTTGGGACCTCCCAGCTTGTGCGCGGAAGCGCTGAGCATGTCAACGCCCATCACATCCACATCAAGCATTACATGTCCGAAGGACTGCACCGCGTCGGTATGGAAAAGATATCCGTATTTAGCGGCAACAGCGCCGATATCCGCAATATTGTTGATCGCTCCGACTTCGTTGTTAGAACTCATAACGGAGATCAGGCCGCTTTTCTTCTCTTCGGCCGGCAGCGCGGGCTCTTCCTTGCCCTTTGTCTGCTTCCTGACAGCCTCTTCAATGTCTTCTGAACGGACAAAACCGTTACTGTCCGGGCTGACCAAATCCAGTCTCACAAAGCCTGCCTTCTTCACGGCATCAAGAGTGTTATAGACAGCAGGATGCTCAACGGTATCGGAGACAACATTAAACTTTGCCTCACGGTCTCGCGACATATTTGCCAGCACTATCCCATGAAGCGCCATATTATCCGACTCGGTTCCGCCCGAGGTAAAATATATCTCGTCCGGATCGGCGCCGATCAGCGCGGCGGCATAAGCCCTGGCCTTATTGATCGCGCTCCTGGCCAGAGAAGCGTTATGATATGTCCCCGAAGGGTTTGCGTAATTCGATGTCAGGAAAGGCGCCATGGCGTCCTTTACAAGCGGGTCGACCGCGGTCGTAGCCGCATTGTCCAGATAAATGTAATCAGTCGTTTCCATAGATGATGAATGAGTCCCTTCCGCTGCCCTTTACCTTGTACAGTGCCTTATCCGCGCATTCCAGCAGTTTATCGTAATCTGCGGCGTGCTGCGGATATAACGCGATACCGATACTTGCCGATTTGCTGATCGTCTGTCCGTCAACCTCAAGAGGCCTTCTGAGCACCTCATGCAGCTTGCGTGCCTGGTTGAACTGGGCCTGAGGATCCTTTACATCGCAGACAAACACCACAAACTCGTCGCCGCCTATCCTGCCGATGATGTCGTTCGAACGGAACGCGGCCGTAACGGATTTTACAACATCAATGATGATATTGTCTCCCATCAGATGTCCGTAGGTGTCATTGATGCTCTTGAACTTATCTATATCTACAAGCAGAAGCATTCCGGAACTGTTCGAATGTTCCGAGATGTAACGGTTAATGAGAAGCTTCGTGTATTCCTTGTTAAACGCTCCGGTCATCGGATCGCGCATAGCCTTATTCTCGAGCACGCCGAACTTACGCTTATCATCGTCGATGTCGATCAGGATCGCTGAGATCGTTACATGCCCGCGCCGCATGATCCTGTTTCCCGAGAGTTTAAACCATCTGGCCCTTCCTGACGGCGCCGTGATCTTAGCGTTCGGTCCGGGGCTCATCGCGAATTCGAAAATGAGATCGCCGTTCTCGCTTATCGAGTCAATGATCGTCTGCGGATCCTTGATGCCGATAAAACGGTAAAAATCATAATCATACTTCGATGAGAATTCTTCTTTCGTGATCCCGAGTATCTCGTAAAAGCTGTCGCTCGCGTATGAGACAAATCCCGAGTCAACCACAAAGTTGAATATCCCGGCTCCGATCTTGTTCGTGAGACGGTTTATCTCCAGAAAGCGGTCTATCTGGTTCTGCTGTTTAGTCCACATGATAAACCCGAATCCGGCCACTATGATCACCGCAAGCACGCTGACCGAGATGGTGATGATCGTCGTCTGCGGGAGCCCTGCGGCTCCGGCAATAATGATATTATTCACGCTAACCTCCGTATAAAAGAATTACACAGCTGTTCAATCTAAATCATTATACCACATTCGAATCGTGTAGTCGAATTAAATAATTTTAAAGCGGAAATCCTTTACACTCCGCATTCATTTTGCTATAATTCATCACGTTAAGCATCCGTAGTGAAGTGGATATCACGCAGCCCTCCGAAGGCTGTAACATGGGTTCGAATCCCGTCGGATGCGTTTCAACGCAAAAAGAACGGGACGGTTTTGCCGTCTCGTTCTTTTTGTCGAAACATATTTATGATCATTATCCCTTTACAGCACCGATAGTGATTCCTTTTACGAAATATCTCTGAAGGAACGGATAAATTACCATAACGGGCAGGATACCCAGTACAGTCAGTGCCATTCGAACCGAAGTGGACGGCAGTTCCGCCAGATTGACATTTCCGCTTCCGTTCTGCGCCTGTTGTCGCAGCTGATCCAGATTTCGCTGGATCTTCATCAGCAGTACCTGAATACTGTACATCTTGTCATCATTGATATAGTACAGACCGTTCATCCAGTCATTCCAGTATGCAAGTCCTACCAGAAGCGCGATAGTCGCGGTGATCGGCACGGCCATCGGGAATACAACTTTGTATACGATCTTAAATTCACTTGCTCCGTCAATTCTCGCCGCTTCGATAACTTCATCCGGAATATTCGTCGTGAAGTATGTACGCATCATGATGACGTTAAATGAACTCATCAGAAGTCCGGGAACCAGCAGCGCGATCCATGTATTGCGGATATGGAATGTCTGGGTCCACATCAGATATGCGGGAACAAGACCGCCCGAGAAGAGCATCGTGAAGAACAGATAAAACGCGAAGAATGTTCTTCCGGGAAGGTTCTTTCTTGAAAGCGGGTATGCGTATAAAATGGTGCAGAACAGGTTTGCCGTGGTTCCGATCACAGTGATCATAACCGAGATAAAGTAACCGCGTCCTACGGAACCTGACTGAACCAGCAGATATCTATAAGCGTAAAGGCTGAATTTTTCGGGGAAGAAACTGTATCCGTTTGCGATCAGTGTCTGTTCATCCGTGAGCGATGACATGAGCATAAGGAAGAACGGTGCAAGGACACAGATAACCAGGAAGATCATCAGCGCATTTGCGAAGATCTGGAATCCTCTGTCTTTTTGTATCATGTTTTCCCCTCCCCTTAAAACAGCGAACTTTCGTTGTCAATTTTTCTAACTATCCAGTTGGCAGTAAATACAAGAACAAATCCTACAACCGACTGATACAGACCTGCCGCGGAAGACATACCGATGTTGTTGTTCTGCATCAGGCCGCGGTATACGTAGGTATCGATAGTCTGGGTCACAGAG
>JAFZKM010000247.1 GCA_017553665.1 Lachnospiraceae bacterium | reverse complement strand
CTCGCGGGGCTTACCGCAAATTACGAGATCACCGAGAACGTTGACGACGCTGAGATCATCCTTGTAAGAAGCGCCGCAATGCATGAGATGCAGTTCTCGAAGAACCTTAAGTGCATCGCGCGTGCCGGCGCGGGCGTGAACAATATTCCGCTTGACCGCTGCGCTGATGAGAATATCGTTGTTTTCAATACACCCGGCGCGAACGCGAACGCGGTTAAGGAGCTGGCGATCGCGCATATGCTGCTGGCTTCACGTGACATTGTCGGCGGCATCAACTGGGTTCAGACCATCAAGGAAGATCCCGATGTAGCGAAGCTTGTCGAGAAAGGCAAGTCGAAGTTCGCGGGAACCGAGATCAAGGGCAAGACCCTCGGTATCATCGGACTCGGCGCTATCGGAGGACCTCTCGGAAACGCCGCTCTCGCTCTCGGAATGAAGGTCATCGGTTTCGATCCTTTCCTTTCGGACGCGGCGAAGGCAGCTCTCGATCCCGCGATCACGATGGTTGCCTCGCGTGACGAGATCTATAAGCAGTCGGATTTCATTTCCGTACATACTCCTCTGATCGACGATCCCGATCCGGAGAAGAATACAAAGAAGATGATCAATGCCGAGAAGATCGCTCTGATGAAGGACGGCGTTATCGTGCTGAACCTCGCGCGCGATCTGCTGGTTGACGACGACGCGATGGCTGAGGCTCTTGCTTCGGGCAAGGTCCGCAAGTACGTTTCGGATTTCCCGAACGCGAAGTCGGCTCAGATGGCCGGCTGCATCACATCTCCCCACCTCGGCGCATCGACCGAAGAGGCGGAGGACAATTGCGCGGCTATGGCTGTCAAGCAGGCGATGGACTTCATCGAGAACGGCAACATCATCAATTCCGTTAACTATCCGAGAGTAGACCTCGGCGCGAAGCAGGGCAAGCGCATCGCGATCCGCTACGACGCGGAGCCCGGTCTTGACATGGTAGCTGCTGTCAACGGCGTAGGTCTTGTGATCAACGCGGTTAAGGACGGACAGCGCGGCAAGGTCGGCTACTGCCTGGTAGACGCGAAGGACGCGCCCGCGGGCTCTGTAGACGCCATCAAGGCGCTCGCCGGAGTACGCACGGTAGACGTAAAGTAAATATGAGTTGTATGAGAGGGGCGATCCGTTCGCCCCTCTTTTTGTATTCCGGCTTACGTGCGGGCGGCGACGAGTAAAACTTCCGGAGACACGCTCTCGCTTCGGGCGCAATGCAGCGGCACATAATCAACCACAATACGGTTGATAAGTGCCGACATTGCTTACGAGTCCCGGAAGTTTTCTCTGCAGCGCCCGCACAAAGGAAAAACAGAAAGGGACGAACGGATCGCCCCTTTGTAAACAGAAAGGTATTTACTGTATGTCTGCCGTGACGAGGTGGCTGCTCGCGATAGTATTTAGAATGAAAGCAAACAAGAAAAAACAGGGAAGGCAAAAAGAATTTGCCTTTACAAAAAAGTTTTTGGGGAGTATAATATAAGCAAACGAAAATGGGTTTATTCGTTTGCTTACCGAGGAAATGCGGAGCATTTTCGAGGCTGATTAAAACGAAGAAATAGGCGGTAAAAATTTGCGAGGAGGTTTTTTGTATGGATTTTGAGAAGATCAAAGCAGCAGCGGCAAGTTACGAAAAGGACATGACGAAGTTCCTTCGCGAGCTTGTTAAGATCCCCGGTGAGAGCGCCGAGGAGAAGGGCCATGCGGACCACATTGCCGAGGAGATGAGAAAGGTCGGCTTCGATGAGGTCCTGATCGATCCCCAGGGAAATGTTATAGGCTACATGGGAAAAGGCAGCAGGATTATCGCGTTTGACGCGCACATTGATACAGTAGGTATCGGCTATCGCGATCTTTGGAAGTTCGATCCTTACGAGGGCTACGAGACCGAGACCGACATCGGCGGACGCGGAACCTCCGACCAGCTCGGCGGCATCGTTTCATCGGTTTACGGCGCGAAGATCATGAAGGACATGGGCCTCATTCCTGAGGACGTGAAGATCATGGTAGTCGGCTCCGTACAGGAAGAGGACTGCGACGGCCTTTGCTGGCAGTATATCATCCGTGAGGACAAGATCCGCCCCGAGTTCGTTGTTTCGACCGAGCCTACCGACGGCGGCATTTACAGAGGACACCGCGGACGTATGGAGATCCGCGTTGATGTAGTGGGCGTTTCGTGCCACGGTTCGGCTCCCGAGCGCGGCGATAACGCTATTTACAAGATGGCAGACATCCTTCAGGATGTACGCGCGCTTAATGAGAATGATGCGGCAGATTCTACCGAGATCAAGGGTCTCGTGAAGATGCTCGACAAGAAATATAATCCCGATTGGGAAGAGGCTAATTTCCTCGGACGCGGAACCATTACCGCTTCGCAGATCTTCTTCACTTCGCCCAGCCGCTGCGCTGTTGCGGATTCCTGCGCGGTTTCACTTGACCGCCGCATGACCGCGGGCGAGACCTGGGAGAGCTGCCTGGAGGAGATCCGTCAGCTGCCCGCAGTTAAGAAGTACGGCAAGGACGTAACCGTTTCGATGTACAATTACGACCGTCCTTCATACACCGGTCTGGTTTACCCGATCGAGTGCTACTTCCCTACATGGGTCATCCCGAAGGATCACAAGATCACAAAGGCTCTCGAGGCTTCGTACAAGGGCTGCTACGGCGACGAGAGAATAGGCGCGGAGGAGACAGTGGCTATGCGTAAGGCACGTCCTCTTACAGATAAGTGGACCTTCTCGACCAACGGCGTTACGATCATGGGCCGCAACGGTATCCCTTGCATCGGTTTCGGACCCGGCGCTGAGTCGCAGGCGCATTTCCCGAACGAGCATACCTGGAAGCAGGACCTCGTTACATGCGCTGCAGTATACGCAGGACTTCCCACATTATACGTTCAGCAGTAATTGCCGGCTGAGGCATAAATATAATTTACCGAAAGAAGATGAACAAGGAAGTATTTTGAATGATACCTTGGTAAATATTACGAATTTCGAAGTGGCTGGTGTAAAGTTTGGCAAACATCTGTATTCGCTGACGACCG
>JAFZKM010000246.1 GCA_017553665.1 Lachnospiraceae bacterium | reverse complement strand
TGGGGCGCAAGATTTTTAAAATGAACTTAACGGAAATTAAACAGGAGGAAAGTATGGCGGAGACTACGGTTACAATTAAATACTGGATCGCCGGTGAGAACGAGTATCCGCTGTATTACAGGGAAGGCGGCGCGCGAAAAGGCGCCTGGGCGGAATTCCTGCAGAGGCTCGCGGATGCGGGCGTAAAGGCAGAGTATGTGAAAGAGCATGACGGAGCGGCACTTACCGCGGCGGAAGCGCTCGATCTGCTGAGGAGCGGGGAACTGGACATTATCCCCGGAATGCCCGCCGAACTGCTTGCCGGAGAGGACGGCGCGATTGCCGCGTCACCTGTCATCTACCGCAACGAACTGACCGCCGTTATAAGGAAGGACAGCCCCGAAGTGCCCGCGGACAGCGTCGATTCGTGCTACTGGGGCATTGAGCAGGCATATCTAGGTCTGATAGAAGGCACGGCGCTCGACGGGCATACGCTCGATTTCAACAACAGGTCCGAAATGTACGCGGCGCTGAAGAACGACAGTATTTACGGCGCGATCGTAAAAAGGAGCAGCAGTGATTACGCCGCGTATGTCGGAAAGCATTTTGACCACGTTCCCTGTCCCGTGATCTCGATCCCGTACGGGGAATGCGTATTCATGCGCGCCGACGGCGGTGAGATAAACGGCCTGATAAATGAGATCTGCGATGAACTCGCGGAGAAATACATAAGACTCGGCTACGGGGAGGAGAGCGCCGCCGATGGGACCGTATACACGGGGACCGGAGACGGATACGCGGGACTTCTCGCGAAAGCCTATGACACGAATTCGATACTGACCGTCATTTCATGCGCGGGAGTTGCCGGAACGCTGATCCTCGGAATACTCGCGGCGGCGGTATCCTCAAAGCACAGGAAGCAGAAGAGCCTCGAGAGGGTGAAACTCGCGTCCTTTGCCGCGGACAATCCCGCGAAGGAGCTCTATGAACTGGACATAAAGAAGCAGGAGCTCTATGCCTACGACGATTTCGCCGTTTTCGGACAGGTCCCCGCGGATATACCGAACCCGGTGGATCTGAAGCTTCTCTCGACCTTGCTCGGATATGATTTTACCGCGCATTTCGCGGACGTTACGCCGCATTGCAACACCATTTACCATAACCGCCTGATCATCCATGTCGGAGGGAAAAAGCTCTATCTGGCAGAGGACGGGCACCGTGTGGGTGATGTGCTGTATTTCGCGATGACGAACGTGAGGGAAGCCTGAAAAAGCGGGCACGGACAGAATTGAAAAGTGAAAAGGGAAAATGAAAAAGCCGTTCATCACGAACGGCTTTTTGAGTAGCGAAGGGGGGATTTGAACCCTCGACACTGCGGGTATGAACCGCATGCTCTGGCCAACTGAGCTACTTCGCCATAAATGGGACCTATAGGGCTCGAACCTATGACCCTCTGCTTGTAAGGCAGATGCTCTCCCAGCTGAGCTAAGATCCCGTATGCGGCATTTACCGCCGCAACAACAAACATTATATTGCCCTGTTCGTGCTTTGTCAAGAAGAATATTTCCGTTTCACAAAAAACTTTTTTCGCTTTTTTATGAAAAAAGCATAAATAGATTTACAAAACGGCAGAAAATCTATATTATATATTAGGCGGACAATGTCCGCACTGAAAGGAAGGCAAGCAGATTTGTGCGAAGCGATATTATAGGCAAAGCCTATAATCGAAAAGCGTAACTGCGAGTGCCCGAAATGAAATGAAGGGGAGTTAAGACGATGCAGGAACGTGTGGCCCGGGCGACGCTCGGAAGACTGCCGGACTATTTGCAGTATGTAAGGAGTATTGAAACCGAGACGATCTCGGCTACCAGGATCGCGAACGCGCTCGGACTTGGGGAAGTTCAGGTTCGCAAGGATCTTGCCGCGGTATGCGGAAGCGGAAGGCCGAAGATAGGTTATGAGACGGCCGACCTTATCAGGGACCTTGAGGATATGCTCGGAGTGCGCACCTGTACGGGAGCGGTCATCATCGGAGCCGGAAAACTCGGTCTTGCCCTTTTGGGATATAAGGGTTTTAAGGAGTACGGTATAGAGATAAAAGCCGCTTTCGACAAGGACGATAAAAAGTGCGGCAAAGGCCCCGACGGCCTGCCCATCTTTCCTCTTAAGGACTGCGGTAAGTTCTGCCGCGAGAACGGCATTAAGCTCGCGATCCTTACCGTGCCCGCGCCGGCAGCGCAGGAGATCTGCGATATGCTCGTCGCGGCGGGTATAAGGGGAATACTGAATTTCGCGCCCTGCAAGCTGAAGGTCCGCGAGGGAGTTACCGTAAGGCAGGAGAACCTTGCGCTTTCGCTCGCGCATCTGAATATCGTTACAGACGAAGGATGACCCTGTGAGGGGATCGTTTTGGGAAAAGGAATACCGGTATGAGAGTTGGAACGGGTTATGACGTACACAGGCTGGCCGAAGGGCGGGACCTTATCCTCGGGGGAGTGAACATCCCTTATGAGAAGGGGCTGCTCGGGCATTCGGACGCGGACGTGCTCGTACACGCGATAATGGACGCGATGCTCGGGGCGGCGGCGCTCGGAGACATCGGGCAGCATTTTCCGGACAGTGATCCGAAATACAGCGGCATATCGAGCATGCTCCTGTTAAAAGAAGTAAGCGACCTCATCGGATCAAAACTTTATATCGTAGGCAATATCGACGCCACCGTCATCGCGCAGAAGCCGAAGCTGGCGTCATACATCCCGCAGATGAAGCGAAACATCGCGGACACGCTCGGAATTGAACCGGACCGCGTAAATATCAAGGCCACTACCGAAGAAGGCCTCGGATTCACGGGCGAAGGACTCGGGATCGCGGCCCAGGCGGTATGCCTGCTTGAGAATGTGGCGGATATGACCATGGAGGCTGCGCCTGCGGCAGCGGGATGCGCCGGCTGCGGGAAGACCTGCCCGATGCGCGGATAGAATATTCATTCAGACAGATGCGGAGGCTCAGGACCACGCAAAAGGAGAAAAAATGAAAGAGAAGATGATCGAAGGCTTTAAAAAAGTATTCGGAGGAGAAGGGGACATCAGGGTATTCTTTGCCCCCGGAAGAGTAAATCTCATCGGAGAGCATACGGATTACAACGGAGGACATGTATTCCCCTGCGCGCTGACCATCGGAACCTACGCGGCGGCGCGTAAGCGCGCGGACAGGAAGCTCAGGTTCTACTCGGAGAACTTTGAAGGTGACGGCGTGATCGAGAGCTCGATCGACGACCTGAACAAGAGCCCCGAAGAGAAATGGACGAGATACGCGAAGGGCGTGATCTGGGCATTTAAGGAGCACGGCTTCGAGGCAGGCAGCGGCTTTGATTTTTACTGTAAGGGCACGATCCCGAACGGTTCGGGACTTTCTTCGTCGGCGTCTCTTGAGGTACTTACGGCGAAGGTGCTCATAGAGCTTTTCGGATTTGATGTGAGCATGTTCGATTCGGCTGTTTACGGACAGTACGCGGAGAACAGATATGTCGGCGTGAACTGCGGCATCATGGACCAGTTCGCGATCGCGATGGGCAAAAAGGACAGCGCGATCTTCCTGGACACCGCGACGCTTAAATACGAATATGTTCCGGTGAAGCTTGACGGGATCAGGCTCGTCATCGGTAATACAAATAAAAAGAGAGGCCTCGGCGACTCGAAGTACAACGAGCGCCGCGCGGAGTGCGAGCACGCGCTCGAAGAGATCAGGAAGGTGTGCGATACGGAGTCATGGGGCGCTCTCGATGAGGAAACTTTCGAGAAGTATAAAGGCGCGATCACGAGTCCCGTTGAGGCTAAACGCGCCAAGCACGCGGTATACGAGAACAGAAGGACGATCGAGGCCGTTGAGGCGCTCGGAAAGAACGATATCGCGAGATTCGGCGAGCTGATGAACGCGTCGCATGTCTCGCTGCGCGACGACTACGAGGTTACGGGGAAGGAGCTTGACACGCTTGTTGAGGCGGCGTGGCAGCAGCCCGGAGTCATCGGCGCGCGCATGACCGGAGCAGGTTTCGGAGGCTGTACGGTCAGCATGGTAAGGGAAGAGAACGTTGACGGTTTTATTGAGAATGTAGGAAGGATCTACGCCGAAAAGATCGGTTACAGCGCCGACTTCTATGTAGTGGATATAGGCGACGGTCCTGCTGAATTATAAGGGATTTTGCGTATGAAACGAAGAACGGGGATTTCATTATTCATCATATTGTGCCTTGTGCTCGCGACGCTCGCGGGATGTTCGGACGCGGACATTAAGAACAGCGTCAGGGACGGTATCCCGGAGGACGGACTCGGTTTCGCGAGCGTTGACGGCGCGTCAAAGACCGTGCTCGCGTCCGATTCGGCGCCCGATACCGCGGATACGGAGACGCCCGGGCAGCAGGACGGTGCCGGTGAAACGGACGGGGAAGTCTGTGAGAATCCGGACGCCGCGTTTACCGTGGCGAACGCGCTCCTTTCATCTGACTATGAGACCGACCTTGAGACACAGCTGGTGAATTTCTATATCAGTGAGCATTACGAGACGGTTTCGGCATATGCCGCGGCCAATCCGGAGCTTTTCGCGGATGACGGCATCGACCCCGATACCGATACCTTCGATCTTTCGACGATCGATCTTTCGACGATCGAGTTCCTGAAGCTCTATTACAACGGCGTTTCGGATCCTACGGTCGCGTACATCCAGCAGCTGCTGATGGATCTGGGATTCATGGAGTCCGCGGAGCCCACTCAGTACTACGGAAGCATCACTACGCAGGCCGTAAAGCTGTTCCAGAGACAGAACGATCTGAAGGAAGACGGCGTCCTCGGAGAGGAAAGCTTAGGCATCCTCTTTTCGGGAGAGGCAAAGCATTATACCGCGAAGCTCGGTATGGAGGGCTCGGATATCAAGCGTATCCAGCAGCGTCTCTACGAGCTCGGCTATCTCGATTCAAAGAAATCGATAAACGGCAGGTTTGACGAATCGACCGACAAGGCTGTAAAGGCCCTCCAGTCGGCAAACGGTCTTTCAGCCGATGGTAAGGTCGGCGAGATGACCATAGAACTTATGTACAGCGACGAGGTCGTAGCGAACCTCTTAAGCTTCGGTGACAAGAGCGATGTGGTGCTCGAGTGTCAGAAGCGGCTGAAGGAACTCGGCTACCTGACTACCGCTCCCGACGGTAATTACGGAAGCGATACGCTGGCAGCGGTAAAGCTCTTTCAGTCGCGCAACAATCTTGTAGTCGACGGTTACCTCGGACCCACCACGCGTGAGGTCCTCGACAGCGGCAGCGCGGTCGCGAACGGCCTGCTGATCGGCGATGAGGGCGACACCGTTAAGCGCGTGCAGCAGCTCCTCATCAAGTACGGCTACATGAGCTCGGGCAGCGACACCGGATATTTCGGTGAAGTTACCGATAAGGCAGTAAAGTCGTTCCAGAAGAAGAACGGTCTGTCCGTTGACGGCAATGTCGGCGCGAAGACCATGGCGAAGCTCACCGGCGACAGCGTGGTAAAGGCTAACGACACCACGACCGGAGGCGGCGGTGGCGGCGGAGGAAAGGTCGACACCGGTTATGCCGGATCGGGCTCTGTATCGGAGCTCCTGAAGGTCGCTCTTTCAAAGCTTGGCTGTAAGTACGTCTGGGGCGCGAAGGGACCCAATACCTTCGACTGTTCGGGCTTCGTATACTGGTGTCTGAACCAGGTAGGAGTAAAGCAGAGCTACATCACATCAAAGGGCTGGCGTACGGTCGGCAAATATAAGAAGATCACGAGCTACAGCAGCCTGAAGGCCGGAGACATCATCGTAGTTACCGGTCACGTGGGCATCATCGGTGAGAACGGAACCGTCATCGACGCGTCTTCGTCGCAGGGCAAGATCTGTCACCGCAAGCTCAGCTCATGGTGGTCCTCGAGATTCATCTGCGGATGGCGCATCTTTGAGTGATCTTCTTGAAAAAGGAAAAGTAAGGAAACTGACGAAATGGGCTTAATAGCTTTCATAAAAGAGGAGATGCAGGTCGTAATGGAGCGCGACCCCGCGGCGAAGACCGCGTGGGAAGTGTTCCTGTACCCGGGCTTCAGGGCCATAATCAGGCACAGGTTCGAGCACAGGCTGTATCTTAAAAAGCATTATTTTCTTGCGCGCTGGCTGTCACAGCGTACCGCACGCAGGACAGGCATAGAGATCCATCCCGGAGCGCAGATCGGAAAGGGACTTTTCATCGATCACGGCACCGGAGTGGTGATAGGCGAGACAACCGTGATCGGCGACAATGTGACGCTGTACCAGGGCGTTACACTGGGCGGAACCGGTAAGGAGACGGGCAAGCGTCATCCGACCATCGGCGACAATGTCATGATCGGCTCGGGCGCGAAAGTGCTCGGATCGTTCACCGTCGGCGAGAATTCGCTGATCGGCGCGGGCTCGGTAGTGCTGCAGGAGGTTCCCGCGAACTGTACGGTAGTGGGCGTTCCCGGGCGCGTGGTCAAACTCGACCAGGTACGTATCCCGAGAGAGACGATGGATCAGGTACATCTGCCCGACCCCGTTATGGCTGCTTTGAACGAGCTGCGCAGCCAGAATACAGCGCTCAGGGATGAGCTTGAGAAATGCAGGGCTCATTGCGGGGAGCACGCATCGCAGCAGGAAAAATAAGAGGAGACTGATTGACATGAAACTTTATAATACACTTACGCGAACCGTTGAGGAATTTGTCCCGAATGTCGAGGGGAAGGTCGCAATGTACACCTGCGGCCCGACGGTTTATCATTTCGCGCACATCGGAAACCTCCGCAGCTACATCTGCGAGGATGTGCTTGAGAAGACGCTGCGCTACAGCGGCTATGATGTAAAGAGAGTTATGAACATCACCGACGTCGGACATCTTTCGGATGACGGCGACAACGGAGAGGACAAAATGGTCAAGGGCGCGCAGCGCGAGCATAAGACCGTCATGGAGATCGCGAAGTTCTACACCGACGCCTTCTTCTCCGACTGCGAGAAGCTCGGCATCCGCATGCCCGACGTGGTGGAGCCCGCGACGAACTGCATCGACGACTATATTAAGATCATCTCGAAGCTTATGGACACCGGCTACGCCTACTTCGCCGGCGGCAACGTGTACTTCGACACCAGCAAGCTGGCGCGGTACTACATCTTCAACGACCACCGGGAGGAGGACCTGGCCGTGGGCGTCCGGGAGGGCGTGGAGGAGGACACCAACAAGCGCAACAAAAACGACTTCGTGCTGTGGTTCACCAAGTCCAAGTTCGAGGATCAGGCCCTGAAATGGGACTCCCCCTGGGGCGTGGGCTATCCCGGCTGGCACATCGAGTGCTCCGGCATCTCCATGAAGTACAACGGCGAGTACCTGGACCTCCACTGCG
>JAFZKM010000245.1 GCA_017553665.1 Lachnospiraceae bacterium | reverse complement strand
TGCAAGGCATCGTACAACGAGGAAAGCGTGAAACGCTTTTCTCGTCTGAATATATACGCTTCAATCTTGAATCAAAAAAGGCGACAGGTATGGAATATTATCCCAGCAGCGAACAACAGCAAAACAGGACCGTAAACGAGTACTATGCCCCGGTAGAGGCGATGGCGAATTCGAACATCGGATTCATGACCACGCAGTTTATCCGCAGGGCGGTATTCAGCGACGGCACGGCCGAATACCGCGAGCCCATGGAGCCCGGACCGAACGAGCAGGTGAAGCTCCGTATCAGGGTCGCGAAAGGCAACGCGTCGGCGGTTGTATGCGTAGTGGGCAGTCAGCGACTTACCATGGGTATCGCCTACAGTGATCCGCTGTTCGATTACTATGAGTGTGTTTATACTACAGGGGTAGAAAACGCTGCATATTATTTCATCATCTGGTGCGGCGACAGATATTACTTCTATAATGCAGTAGGCGTTACGGAGAATCATGACGAGACCTATGATTTCTGGCTGATGCCCGGCTTTAAGACTCCGGACTGGGCAAAGGGCGCGGTCATGTACCAGATCTTTACCGACCGTTTCGCGGACGGCGCGGCCGACAACCGCACGCTGACCAATGAATACTATTATATAGACTGCTATTCCAGAGAGGTCATGGACTGGAACAAGACTCCCGAGAATAATGACGTCGGCATTTTCTACGGCGGTGATCTCGGCGGAGTGCTTCGGAAGCTGGATTATCTTGAGAATCTCGGGATAGAGGTCATTTACTTCAATCCTCTCTTTGTATCTCCTTCAAATCATAAATACGACACGCAGGATTATGACCACATCGATCCTCATTTTACCGTTATCCCTCACGATTACGGCGAGAAGCTGAAAGACGGTGACACGGACAATACTCATTCCGCGCGTTATATCACGAGAGTTACCGACCTGACGAACCTGGAGGCGAGCAATAAGTTCTTCGCGGATTTCGTTGCGGAATGCCATCAGCGCGGGATCAGGGTCATCCTTGACGGCGTGTTCAATCATTGCGGTTCCTTCAATAAATGGCTTGACAGGCAGCTGATCTACGAGGACGCAATCGGATTCGAGAAGGGCGCTTACAGGCATCCCGACAGCCCGTACAGAAGCTTCTTCAAGTTCAAAGAGGATAAATGGCCGGATAACGACACCTACGAGGGCTGGTGGGGGCATGAGACGCTTCCCAAGCTTAATTACGAAGGCTCGCCCGAGCTGGTCGAATATATCCTTAATATTGCCCGCAAATGGGTTTCCGCTCCGTTCAACTGTGACGGCTGGAGGCTGGACGTTGCGGCGGACCTTGGATATTCCGAGGAGTTTAACCATGAATTCTGGCGCAAGTTCCGCGCCGCGGTAAAGGAAGCTAATCCCGAGGCCATCATCATTGCCGAGAATTATGAGAATTCCGGGAAATGGCTGAAGGGCGGCGAATGGGACAGCATAATGAACTACGAGGCTTTCATGGAGCCCGTGACCTGGTTCCTGACCGGTATGGAGAAGCACAGCGACTTCTTCCGCGAGGACATGTTCCGCAACAATGACGCGTTTTTCGGCGCGATGCTCTATCACATGAGCAGGATGAATACGCAGAGCCTGTTCACCGCGATGAATCAGCTGTCGAACCACGATCATTCGAGATTCATGACGAGGACCAGCAGGAGAGTCGGAAGGCTCGCGACCTGCGGACCCGAGGAAGCATCCTGGGATATCAGGCCCTGGTGCATGCGCGAGGCGATCATTATGCAGATGACCTGGCCCGGCGCTCCGTGCCTGTATTATGGCGATGAGGCGGGTGTCTGCGGCTGGACCGATCCCGACAGCAGAAGAACCTATCCCTGGGGCCGTGAGGACCGGGAACTGCTGAATTTCTATCGCGAGATGATCAGGATCCACCGTTCGTATGACGCGCTGAAGACCGGTTCGGTCAAGTTCCTGGCCGGCGATCACGCGATCATCGCCTACGGACGCTTTAACCGCACCGAGAGGATCGTGACCATTGTCAATAACGACGATGTTCCGAGAAATATCGATATTCCCGTCTGGGAGATCGGAACCGATGACAGCGAGGCCATGGTTCGCCTCGTTGAGACCTATGACAGCGGTTATAATTTCCATGCCGAGAGCTACCATTCCGAGCGCGGCGTTATCGCGATGCATATGGAGCCGCACAGCGCGGTCGTACTGAAGAATCTTATGAGGTATCTGCAGTGACAAAGAAAAAACTTGAACAGGTACTCGGGCTGCTGGATGAGCATTATCCTCCGCAGCCCTGTTTTTTGGAATATAAAGAGCCGTGGCAGCTTCTCTTCGCGACGATACTTTCGGCGCAGTGCACGGACGCGCGGGTAAATATGGTGACGAGAGAGCTGTATGTAAAATATCCGGACCTCGAGGCCTTCGCGGGCGCGGAGCTCACCGAGCTCGAGGAGGATATCCGCTCGACCGGCTTTTACCATAATAAGGCGCTTCATATGAAGGCGGCGGCGATAGAGCT
>JAFZKM010000244.1 GCA_017553665.1 Lachnospiraceae bacterium | reverse complement strand
ATCTGGTTGTACTGCTTGAGTATCCTTCTGATGCGGTCCGTAGGATCGAGGAACTCGCTGATGCTCTGGTCGTGGTTCAGGGTATCGATGAGCAATGCGATGTACTTGCTCATGTCCGCGGAGAGGTAATACTCTCTCGAGAGAAGCTCGGGTGTCTGGTAGATCGAGTTCGTCGTAACCACGCGGTAGATCAGGCCGGATTCATAAGCTTCATCGAAGCGGGCAAGTCCGTCGGTGAACAGACCGAAGGTCGCGCAGACGAAGATCCTGCCTGCGCCTCTGGACTTAAGCTGTCTCGCGACGTCGAGCATGCTGTCTCCGGAGGAGATCATGTCATCGATGATGATCGCGTCGCGTCCGTCAAGCGGGCTGCCCAGATACTCATGGGCTACGATCGGGTTGCGGCCGTTAACGATCTTGGTGTAGTCGCGTCTCTTGTAGAAGAGGCCCATGTCCACGCCGAGCACGTTCGCGAAGTATACCGCGCGCTCCATCGCGCCTTCGTCCGGGCTTATGATGACAACCTTATCGGGCTTGAACTGGATATCGGGAACATTGCGGAGCAATGCCTTGATGAACTGGTAAGTGGGTTTAATGGTCTCGAAAGTCTTGAGCGGAACCGCGTTCTGTACGCGGGGGTCGTGCGCGTCGAAGGTTACGATGCTCTCAACGCCCATGCTGTAGAGCTCCTGAAGGGCGAGCGCGCAGTCGAGAGACTCACGCGCCGAGCGCTTATGCTGTCTGCTCTCGTAAAGGAACGGCATGATGACCGTGATCTTGCGTGCCTTACCGCCTACCGCGGCAATGATACGCTTCAAGTCCTGGAAATGATCGTCGGGGGACATGTGGTTCTCATGTCCGCTGACCGTATAGGTAAGGCTCCAGTTGGTAACGTCAACCAGAATGTAAAGGTCTACGCCTCTTACGGATTCGTTGATAACGCCCTTTGCTTCGCCGGTGCCGAAACGGGGGCACTTAGTGTCGATGAGGTAGCTGTCCTTGATGTAACCTGCGAACGCGATCGTCGAAGCGTGCTCGTGATCGCGGTTGTTTCTCCAGCTTACAAGGTAGTTGTTTACCTTATTGCCAAGCTCCTCACTGCTCTTGAGCGCTATCAACCCGAGACTGCCTACGGGGATAGTATCGTAAATGACATCCTGCTGACCCATTGAAACCTCCGAATATTTTATTTTCTTCTGATATCGCTCCCGACTATCTTCAGCAGGGAATAATCCTTGCTGAGGCGGGAAAAGATCCGTTCGCTGTAGCGCTTCTCGAGCTCGGCGAGAGAAAGGTTCGTCGAGATGATCGTGGGACGGCGCTTCAGATGGCGCTCATTGATGACCGTATAGAGCGCGGAATTCGTAAATGAATTCGAAAGTTCTGTTCCGATATCATCGAGGATCAGCAGGTCGCAGTCGACAAGATAGTCTTCCGAGAGGGTTCCGCTGTCTTCGGCGGCATCGTAACTGAATTTGCAATTTTCCATGTATTTGAAGAATCTGAAAGCTGTGTAATAGAGTACGGAATGCGAGCGGTCGAGAAGCTCCTTCGCGATGCAGTTGCTTAAGAAAGTCTTTCCGACTCCGGTGTTTCCGTAGATAAGGAGGTTATGATACTCGGTATCAAAACCGTCGATGAAGTCGTGAGCCAGAGCCACGACGTCGCGTATGAGCTCGCGCGGACTGCGCATCGTGCCGGTGACGATATCGTACTGGTCGGGTGTGTCTGAATAGAGCTCATAATTGAAATTATCGAAATTCTCTTCGCGGATGATCTCACGGACATTCGACTCGCTGTAAATGAGGTTCGCGACAGCCTTGTTGAAGCAGCTGCAGCGCTGACCGTTCACATAACCGGTATCCTTGCAGAGCGAGCACTCATATCTGGGGCTCAGGTAATCCGCGGGATAGCCGTTCTTAACGAGAATGGATTCCTTCTCGCGCGCCAGTGCGCGGTTTGATTCGGCCAGTCCCTGAAGGGCCGTATCATCGCCCAGAATAGCGCGTCTCGCGCGCTCGGCGGACTGGATCGCGATCTGATTGTCAATATCCAAAATCTCCGGGCACTTATTATAAATCTCCTCTGTTCTTTTGTCCAGCATATATTTGGCGTTGAGCCTGCGCATATCTAACTGGTGGATAATGACATCATACTGATAATTCTTAAGACTCATATCGTACCCGTGCCCTGCATCCGTTTGGATTTAGCACAGTGTGCTACGGATGCTGTCTACAGCTTGCCCAGCTTGCGTCTTTCGAGATCCGCGTAATCGTTATCGGAATAGGTCCGCTGAGGAAACTGGTTGAATTTGTTGGAAGAGGAGGAGTCCGAGTTACCGCGCGCGGTACCGGTCCGTCCGGATTTCTGTGCCTTCGCGGCATGCTCCGCGTCTGCGGCGGCAATGCCGTTCATGTCGGTTATGCCCTTCTTGAACCACCCCGAGAGAATGCCGTCCGCATACTTGAAATCGGGGCTTCCGGTGTTCAGAAGCGTTCTGTTGCAGGCTTCGCGGATCATCTCGGTGCTCATGTTATAGGTGAACTTCCAGCGGTTTATCATGTCAAGCTCGATCGCGCCGAACGATCTGCTGATGCCGAAGGCTTCCTTGATGGCGGCGCAGTCCTTCGAGCGGGAGAAGACTTCGGCCTTCGCCCTGTCGACCGTATCGATGTTCTTGTCATGCCAGGACATCGCGACTTTCTCGATATATGCGGGAGCCGTCTTGCCCTTGAAAATGCAGAACTCATAGAGGTATCTGATCAGGGGAGCGGGCATCTCGAGCTGTTCATAGAGAAAAGCCGGAGTCTGGAGATCGGCAAGCTTCATCGTGCAGCCGAGGCGTTCCTCGATGAAATCGATGAGCTCGTTAAAGTCATCGTGCTGCTTGAACTTCGCGATCTGGCGGGTGGTGTAATCGGGCTTGGGAGTGATCTCGGGAGCCGCTTCCTTAATGGGGCGTATCCTCGGGATATCTGTCCTGACAGCAGCGGGAACTTCCTCGCGGGTATCCGCTGCCGAGAGAGTGATGATATTGTCCGGGCGCCTCGAAGATGAAGATCCCGTAAGGGGATCGAGAGTGATGGAGCTGATCTGCCCCTCGGCGTCCCAGAGAATATGAAGAAGATTCTGCTTCTCACAGTAACGGAGAGCCTTGATGATATCCTTCTCGGTCTCGTCCAGTTTCTCCGAAATAGCGGCAACTGAGACTGATACCGAGGAATCACCGAGGCAGCGCAGAAGATACAGATATACCTTTACATATGCACCGTTGGCGTCAGCCATGTACTCATCGATAAATATATTTGAAACGGTTGTCTCACCGATCTCATTTCCAAAAGACAGTTTTATGGGCCTTGTCATAAATCCTCCCACATCAGAGCATCGTCCGGCTGAAAGCCCCTCAACTTTCTCTTGCGCCGGCAGTGTGAATTATAGCATGGGGAAATATTTTAGCAAAGCCAAATTCGGGGTAAAACAACTGTCGAACACGCCGGGGGAAAAAGTGGATAAATCCCGGCGGCAGACCGCGAAACCCCATGAAATAAAGCCAAAGCGGCATTTCCCGGAAGTGGATAAATTTCCGTGTGGATAATGTGGATTATTCCGGTATTGAACAGGGATTTACTCACCTTTTCAACGGTTATCGGCACTCAGTTATCAACAGCGGACCCGGGTTGAGGTTGATTAAAAGAAAATCGCCGAAATTTCACCCGGCGGGAAAACGGTAAACTTGTTTACCATGAGCCTCTTTGGGGTAATGTTTGTTTTATTTTCCGCGCACATGTGCTATAATATAGTCTGTATCGGTATCGGAAGACGGCCATTATTCCGATATCCAACATTATTATACAGGGGGTGGTATTTTTGATCCATAAAGAAATGATCGCAATGCTCCTTGCGGGTGGACAGGGGTCACGACTCGGAGTCCTGACGGCTGATATGGCAAAGCCGGCCGTGAGCTATGGCGGAAAGTACAGGATTATCGATTTCCCGCTGAGTAATTGCATCAATTCGGGTGTTGATACGGTGGGCGTGCTTACCCAGTATCAGCCTCTCAGACTGAATACACATATCGGAATCGGCATTCCGTGGGACCTTGACCGTAACATCGGCGGTGTAAGCATCCTTCCGCCTTACGAGAAGTCCGACAACGCGGAGTGGTACAGCGGCACAGCGAATGCCATCTATCAGAATCTCAAGTACATGGAGTACTATAACCCCGATTATGTCCTCATTCTCGGCGGCGATCACATCTATAAGATGGATTATGAGATGCTCCTTGACTTCCATAAGGCGAATGACGCCGATATAACCATAGCAGCGTATCCGGTAGCATGGGAAGACGCTTCCCGCTTCGGACTTATCATAACCGACGAGAACAAAAAGGTTGTGGACTTTGAAGAGAAGCCCGCAAAACCCAGGAGCAATCTGGCTTCGATGGGTATCTACATCTTCACGTGGAAGGTGCTCAAAGAGGCGCTGATCGCAAACGCGGAGCAGTCCGGATGCGACTTCGGAAAGCATGTCATCCCCTATTGTCACAATAACGGCGCGCGTATCTTCGCCTACGAATATAACGGCTACTGGAAGGACGTCGGAACACTTGCGGCGTACTGGAGCTCGAACATGGAGCTCATCGATCTGGTGCCCGAGTTCAATCTTTACGAGGAATTCTGGAAGATCTATACGAAGTCGGACGAGATCCCGCCGCAGTACATCGCCCGGGACGCTGTGGTCAGCCGCAGCATAATCGGCGAAGGCGCGGAAATCTACGGAGAGGTTTACAATTCGGTCATCAGCCCCGGCGTTGTGATCGGAGCGGGCACGAAGGTCTATGACTCGATCATCATGAACGAGTCGCGGATCGGCGAGAACTGCAATATCTACAAGGCTATCATTGCCGAGAACGTTAAGGTCGGAAACGGCTGTGAGCTCGGAGTCGGAGAGGAAAAAGAGAATAAGCAGCATCCCAATATTTACTGCAACGGCCTTGTGACCCTTGCCGAAGGCACCGTCATCCCCGACGGAGTAAGGATCGGCAAGAATACGGTTGTAGCAGGATATACGACTGCCGGAGATTATCAGAACGGCTGGCTTGACAGCGGAGAGAGTCTTCTGGTTAAGGGAGGTGCCGCAGTATGAGAGCAATAGGAATAGTCCTTGCCGGAGGCAACAGCAACAGAATGCGCGAGCTGTCGAACAAGAGAGCCATTGCGGCCATGCCCGTGGCAGGCAGCTACCGCGCGATAGATTTTGTACTCAGCAGCATGTCGAACTCGCATATCCAGAAGGTCGCGGTTCTGACACAGTATAATTCGAGATCGCTGAACGAGCATTTAAGCTCATCAAAATGGTGGGATTTCGGACGTAAGCAGGGCGGTCTGTACGTATTCACCCCTACCATCACCACGGATAATTCCTTCTGGTACAGAGGCACCGCGGACGCCATTTACCAGAACCTTTCGTTCCTGAGGAACAGCCACGAGCCCTATGTCATCATCTGCTCGGGTGACGGCGTATACAAGATGGACTTCAATAAGCTCATTGAGTATCACATCAGGAAGAAGGCCGACGTTACGGTAGTCTGCAGACGCGCGGGAGCCAATACCGACATCACGAGATACGGCATCATCGGAACGGACGGAGACGGCAGGATATCTTCGTTTGAGGAGAAACCCTTCTTCTGCAAGGATGCCGAGCCGCTTCTTTCGATGGGTATCTACGTTATCCGCCGCCGTCAGCTGATCGAACTGATCGAGAAGACGGTAGAGGAAGAGCGCTATGACTTCGTAAGAGACATCATCGTCAGATACACTGACGTTAAGAAGATGTACGCTTACGAGCATAAGGAATACTGGAGCAATATCAGCACGGTAGAAGAATATTACCGCACGAACATGGACTTCCTGGATAAGGAAGTACGCGATTATTTCTTCAACCAGTACCCCGACGTTTACTCGAAGATCGACGACCTTCCGCCCGCGAAGTACAATACCGGATCCTGCGTACGCAATTCACTGGTTTCGAGCGGAACGATCATCAACGGAACGGTCGAGAATTCGCTTCTGTTCAAGAAGGTCTATGTCGGCAACAACTGCGTGATCAAGAATTCGATCATCCTTAACGATGTCCACATCGGGGACAATACCTACATCGAGAACTGCATCGTAGAGAGCAGGGACACCTTAAGGCCGAATCAGACATATATCGGCGAGAACGGAAAGATCCGCATCGTAGTCGAAAAGAACGACCGATATCTGATCTGACCGTAAAATTTTATAAGAACTTAACCGCCCTCCGTTACAGTCCCCAAAGACGTGACGGAGGGCGAAAGCCGTGAAAACGGTTTGAAATTTGCCCGGGGGAGCAGGTCGGGCAGCAGGGAAAAGAGGAAGATTTTTTGAAACGGAAAAGAACGGTATCGAGAGCCAAGATACTTATGATCATCTGGCTCCTTACCGCCGTCGCGGCTCTTATCGTGACGGTAGTTTATTTTGGGGAGCTTCAGGAGCTCTATTCGACGGTAAAGACGATCGAAGAGACAAAGCAGCCTTCTCAGGGACAGACGGGACCTGGGAATGATAAGGATCCGGCAGGGGCGATAACGTCCGTGGCCGACGGCCGAACGGAACCGGGCGACGGAAAAACGTCCGATGTGGCGGATGATACGGGGAATAAGGGAAATGCTGACAGCGGAGCCAACGGACAGGCGGCGGGAGACCTGCAGGTTACCCCCGAACCCACAGCGGAGCCTACACCCGAGCCCACGGCAGAACCCACGCCGGAAGCGACGCCCACGCCTGAGATCGATCTTACGGAGCATGCGTATTATTACGATCCCACGATCGATCCGAATAAGCCCATCATTGCGCTCAGCTTTGATGACGGTCCGAGCTCGCACACCGACAGGATACTCGCGGCGCTGCAGAAATACGGAGTAAAAGCGACATTCTTCATGGTAGGCTATGAGATCGACAGCTTTCAGGATCAGGTCCGCGCGGTATATGAGGCGGGCTGCGAGGTCGCGAACCACACGCTCGATCACGCGAACCTGAAGACTCTCGGCAAGGACGAGATCCGCCGCCAGGTCTATGATAACGAGAAAAAACTCAACAAGATCGTTCCTGTGGGTGAGGTCGTGGTAAGACCGCCCTACGGCAATGTGAACGATACGGTAAAAGCGGTAGTTGAGCGTCCGATGTTCAACTGGTCGGTCGATTCGCTCGACTGGAAGACAAAGAATGCCGATTCCGTGGTAGCGCAGATCAAGCAGGACGCGCGGGACGGATATATCATCCTGATGCACGACCTCTACGAGAGCACAGCGGAAGCGACCGAGAGGATCATCCCCTGGCTGCTTGAGCAGGGATATCAGATCACATGCATCAGCAATATGTTTGAGGCACGCGGCGAAGAGGTGCTGCCGGGCCATGTGTACAGATACGTGTCTCCGGCACCGGCGGAGTAAAGAAGGAAGAAGAGAAGTGAAGATAATATTCGGACTGGGGAATTACGGCAGGGAATATGCCGGAACCCGGCACAACATGGGATTTGACACCGTAACGAGGCTTTCGGACACGCTTGGGATCAAACTTGATACCAGGCGTTTTAAGGGACTCTGCGGTTTCGGATATATAGGCGGCGAGAAGGTCATTCTGGTTCAACCGCATACTTACATGAACCTGAGCGGTGAGTGT
>JAFZKM010000029.1 GCA_017553665.1 Lachnospiraceae bacterium | reverse complement strand
GATTACGTCGGAATGATAATGTCTCCGGGCTTCAAGCGCTCGGTGGATATCGATACGGCGCGGAGCCTGAAGGCGGCTCTCGATCCCGATATCCCGATGACCGGCGTGTATGTGAACGAACCGATAGAGAATATCACTGCTGCGGTGAGCGAGGGCCTGATAGACATGATCCAGCTCCACGGCAAAGAGGATAACGGCTGTATCCGTGAGCTTCGGGCACAGAATCCGGGGATACCGGTGATCAAGGCTTTTAAGCTGGAAACGCATGCAGATATCAGGCAGGTGATCGTCTCCGAAGCGGATTTCGTTCTTCTTGACAGCGGAACGGGTACGGGAAAGGTATTTGACTGGAGCCTTCTGCAGCTTATTCCGGAAAGGATGCATGACAGATGCTTCCTGGCCGGAGGCCTCAATTATCTGAACGTGGAAGAGGCGATTGAAAACTTTATGCCCTTCGCGGTGGATACGAGTTCGGGCATTGAGACCGACGGAGTAAAGCACAGGGGAAAGATCAGGGATTTTGTAAACACAGTCAGAAAAGCGTCGAAAATATAGATACAATATCTTGTATCTACAATAGTAGAAAGGCTGCTTTCGACACAAGATATTGTGTAATTACATCGACTGAGGCACAAGATATAATTAAGATATTAAATACAGTGAAATTAAATTAAGATTATACTATTTTAGGAGATTTTTATGGGATCAAAGGGACGTTTTGGTATTCACGGCGGGCAGTACATACCCGAAACCTTGATGAATGCGGTGAATGAACTGGAGGAAGCGTATCTGAAGTACAAGGATGATCCTGACTTTAAACGGGAGCTCGCGACGTTGCTCGACGAATACGCGAACAGACCGAGCAGGCTGTACTATGCTGAGAAGATGACCAAAGATCTCGGCGGCGCGAAGATCTATCTGAAGAGAGAGGATCTGAACCATACCGGCGCGCATAAGATCAATAACGTGCTCGGGCAGGCGCTTCTGGCCAAAAAGATGGGCAAGACCAGACTGATCGCGGAGACAGGCGCCGGTCAGCACGGCGTGGCTACGGCTACCGCGGCAGCTCTCATGGGTATGGAATGCGTGGTCTATATGGGCGAAGAAGACACGAAAAGACAGGCGCTGAACGTATACAGGATGCGTCTTTTGGGCGCCACCGTAATCCCTGTAAAGACGGGCACCGCTACGCTGAAGGACGCTGTTTCCGAAGCCTTCAGGGAGTGGACGAGCAGGATTGACGATACGCATTACTGCCTGGGTTCCGTTATGGGACCTCATCCTTTCCCCACGATCGTAAGGGACTTCCAGGCCGTAATCTCGAAGGAGATCAAGGCTCAGATGCTCGAAAAGGAAGGACGCCTTCCCGACGCTGTTATAGCATGTGTGGGCGGCGGCTCGAACGCGATCGGAAGTTTTTATGATTTCATCGAAGATAAGGAAGTAAGGCTTATTGGAGCGGAGGCTGCGGGACGCGGCATTGACACAAAGGAAACAGCTGCGACGATGGCTACGGGAAGCCTCGGCATTTTCCACGGAATGAAGTCATATTTCTGTCAGGATGAGTACGGCCAGATAGCACCCGTTTACTCGATCTCGGCAGGTCTTGATTATCCCGGCGTAGGACCCGAGCATGCGCATCTGCATGACATCGGAAGGGCAGAGTACGTGCCCGTGACTGATGATGAAGCTGTAAACGCTTTTGAGTACCTCTCGAGGACCGAGGGCATCATTCCCGCGATCGAATCGGCACATGCTGTGGCTCACGCGATGAAGATCGCTCCGTCCATGGGTAAGGATAAGATCATCGTGATCACGCTTTCGGGCCGCGGCGACAAGGACTGCGCGGCTATCGCGAGATACAGGGGGGAGAACATCTATGAGTAAGATAAAGAACGCATTTGCGAACGGAAAGGCTTTTGTGGCTTTTGTGACCTGTGGAGATCCCGACCTTGAAACGACGGAAAAGATAGTGAAAAGCATGGCGGATAACGGCGCCGATCTGATCGAGCTCGGAATTCCCTTCTCGGACCCGACGGCCGAAGGCCCCGTGATCCAAGGCGCATCGCTTCGAGCGCTCAACTCGGGCACCACAACAGATAAGATATTCGATCTGGTGGCGAAGATCCGCGCGTATACCGATATTCCGATGGTGTTCATGACCTATGCGAACGTGATCTTTTCCTACGGCGCGGAACGCTTCATGGAAAAGGCTTCAAAGCTCGGGATCGACGGACTGATCCTTCCCGACATTCCCTTCGAGGAGAAGGAAGAATTTGACGCGGTCTGCGACAAATACGGAATGGACCTGATCTCGATGATCGCGCCGACCTCCGGCCAGCGCATTTCGATGATCGCGAAGCAGGCGAAGGGCTTTATCTACCTCGTTTCCTCACTCGGCGTTACGGGCATGCGCTCGAACATCACGACCGACATCGGCTCGATGGTGAAGATCATCCGTGAGAGCACAAATGTGCCGGTAGCGGTAGGCTTCGGAATCTCGACTCCCGAGCAGGCCCGCGCGATGTACGCCGTCGCCGACGGAGCGATCGTGGGCTCCGCGATCGTAAAGATCGTGGAGAAATACGGCCGGGACGCCGCCGGCCCGGTGGGAGAGTATGTGAAGAGCATGAAGGATGCGGCAAGAGGGATGTGATTTTTTATTGCGGTTATCAGCAGGGGCTGTCGTGCGGCGGCCCCTGCTTTTTCACGCAAGGGGAATTATATAAGTGCATGCAGCTGCAACGGACATGCACTTTATTTAGTTACCTGAGCGTGAAAAAGCCACGCCATGCCCGAGCCGCCGCCGCACTCGGAGCGGGGCGAGAGTGGAGATATAGCTGATGAATGACTTGTAATTATAATTGCAATTCGTCATTCTTATGTCTTATTATATGAGTATCAGG
>JAFZKM010000243.1 GCA_017553665.1 Lachnospiraceae bacterium | reverse complement strand
GTAATCGAGGATGAAGCAAGAGCTGCAGTCCTGAACAACGTTAAGGACATGATCACCAAGTTCGGCGGTCAGAACCTGAATGTTGAAGATCAGGGCAAGAAGAGACTTGCTTACGAGATCCAGAAGATGAACGAAGGATACTACTATTTCATCCAATTCGATGCTGAGACTACTGTTCCCGGAGAGCTTGAGTCAAGACTCCGCATTATGGACAATGTACTCAGATACTTATGCATTAGACGTGACGAGGAATAAGGAGGTCGCCTAATGAACAAAGTCATTTTAATGGGACGTTTAACACGTGATCCTGAGGTAAGATATTCACAGGGTCAGAATTCCACCGCTATCGCAAAATTTTCACTCGCCGTAGACCGCCGTTTCAGACGCGACGGACAGCCTGAAGCAGATTTCTTCAATTGCACATGCTTCGGCAAGCAGGCAGAGTTTGTTGAGAAATATCTCCAGAAGGGCACGAAGGTTGTTGCTTCGGGCCGTGTCGAGAATGACAACTATGAGAAGGACGGCGTAAAGCATTACAGCGTTCAGATCATGGTAGAGGAGATCGAATTTGCCGAGAGCAAGAACTCTCAGGGCAATTCCGGCAGCGATAACACAGGCAGGTCCGCAGGACCCGCGCCCGCAGGTGACGGATTCATGAACATCCCCACAGGAATTGACGAGGAATTACCTTTTGCCTGAACAGGCAGGTTAACAGAAATCGAATAGGAGGTAGCAGCAATGCCGTTCAATAAGAACAGAGAACAGAATGATAAGGATGCTCCGATGAAGAAGAGAATGCCTCGCAGAAAGAAGAAGGTTTGTGCTTTCTGTGCGGATAAGACCGGAGCCGGTGTTGATTATAAGGATGTAAATAAGCTTAAGAGATTCGTTTCGGAGCGCGGTAAGATCCTTCCCAGAAGAATTACCGGAAACTGCTCGAAGCATCAGAGAGCCATCACCGTAGCTGTAAAGCGTGCGCGTCATCTCGCTCTTATGCCCTACACTGTAGAGTAATCAGTTATAAGAACAACTTGATCGTTCGTTCCGGACGGTACAGCAGACCGCTGTGCCGTCCTTATTTTTTTGTTCTATTTTTCGCCCGAGTGTGATAATATGATTATGAATACAGTTTTATTCACAGTGGGGTTTAAACATGGACAACAAACGCAGACTTGTTCCGTTCATAAAGAGCATACTCAGATGGTCACTCATTCTGGTAATTCTTCTGGCAGTGTTTACCGTGATCGAATATTCGATCGACCGGCGCGCGGGCATTACCGCCACGGTCTTTCTCGGGTTATATATCATCATTGTCCTGATCATGTATCTCGTGAAGCATAAGACGCTCGTACTGGAGCTGGTGCGCTTCGGCGTCAATTACAGCAACGTGCAGAGAAAGCTTGATCAGGAACTGGAGATCCCTTACGCGATCCTTGACAAGACGGGCAGCATCCTCTGGTCGAACAAGAAGCTGCTTGAGATGGTCGGCAATAAGATCAGGCCCAGGCAGGCGGTCACGACGCTTTTTCCCGAGCTTACTCCCGAGGAGTTCCCCGAGGGTGAGGAGCAGACGAACGTGTTCCTTGAGTGCAATTCGATGCATTACCGCGTGCTGATGAAGAATCTCACGATAGAGGGCATCCGCGACGATTCGAGATGGGGCAGCGACAAGCTCAGACCGTCCGAGGAATCCGGCGAGACGCTGGTGATCGCGTACTTCTACGATGAGACCGAGATAAATACCTTAAAGCAGGAATTAAAGGACAATGAGATCGTTGTCGGCCTGCTCTACATCGATAACTACAACGAGGCGCTCGAGAGCATCGACGAGGTAAGAAGATCGCTCTTTGCCGCGCTCGTTGACCGTAAGATAAACAAGTATTTCCAGAACTACGACGCCGTGATCAAGAAGTTCGAGCAGGACAAGTATATCCTTGTGTGCCAGAACAGCAGCCTTGACGCGCTCGAGAATTCGAAGTTCGATATCCTAGAGGATGTACGCGGCGTTAACATCGGCAATGAGATGAACTTCACTGTCAGCATCGGTATCGGTGCCGAGGCCGGAACCTTCAGCAAGACCTACGAGTCCGCGCGCGCGGCCATCGATCTGGCTTTGGGACGCGGCGGCGACCAGGTTGTCATCAGGGATAAGGACAGCGTTAAGTACTACGGCGCGAGGACCAGCTCCGTCGAGAAGAACTCAAAGGTTAAGTCGAGAGTTAAGGCTCACGCCCTGCGCGAGCTGCTCGAGACCAAGGATAAGATACTCGTCATGGGCCACAGCATGCCCGATATCGACGCGTTCGGTTCGGCAGTCGGCATTTACAAGATCGCGTCGTCGATGGACAAGGAAGTTCATATCGTCCTCAGCGACGTGACCGGCTCGATCCGCCCGATCGTCAACAAATTCGAGGAGACCGCGGATTATAACGGCCTGATCGTTTCACGCGAGGAAGCGGTGGACATGATCGACTCGAGTACGATGGTAGTGGTCGTCGACGTTAACAGGCCCAGCTACACGGAGTGCCCCGAGCTGCTCGAGAAGGCGAAGACCATTGTTGTGCTCGACCATCACAGACAGTCGGACGAGGCCATCGAGAACGCCGCTCTTTCATATATTGAGCCCTCGGCTTCATCGGCCTGCGAGGTCATTTCGGAGATCATACAGTATTTCGGCGAGAATATCAGGTTTAAGCCCGTTGAGGCCGACGCGATGCTTGCCGGCATCATGGTGGATTCAAACAATTTCCAGAACAAGACCGGAACGAGAACCTTCGAATCCGCGGCTTATCTGCGCAAGAACGGCGCCGACATGACGAGGCTCAGGAAGATGTTCCGCGAGGAGATGAACGAGTATATTGCCCGCGCGAAGGTTGTTTCGTCGGCGCAGCTGTTCATGGACAGATTCGCTTTCGCGGTATGCGACGCGGATAACGTGGATTCGCCCACAGTGCTCGGCGCGCAGGTCGCGAACGAGCTGATGGATATCAACAATATCAAAGCAAGCTTTGTATTTACGGATTACAACGGGACTATTTACGTCAGCGCGCGTTCGATCGACGAGGTGAACGTTCAGGTCATCATGGAGAAACTCGGAGGCGGCGGACACATGAGCGTCGCGGGAGCGCAGTTTACCGATTGTACCGTTGAGGAGGCCATGGGGAAGGTCAAAGACATACTTACACAGATGAAAGAGGGAGGAGAGGTTTAATGCAGGTCATTTTACTTGAAGATGTGAAGAGCCTTGGAAAGAAAGGCGATGTGGTAAAGGTCAGCGACGGGTACGCGAGGAATTTTATCCTGCCCAAGAAGCTCGGCCTTGAGGCTACCGATAAGAATCTAAAGGAGCTCGCGATCCGGAAGGCGGAGGAAGAGGCGCGCCAGAAGGCGATCTACGAGGAGGCCGTTGAGTTCGGAAAGAGGCTTGAGGCGAAGTCCGTTACTCTTGAGATCAAGGGCGGCGAGGGCGGAAGGACCTTCGGTTCCGTGACCGCGAAGGAGATCGCGGCGGCCATTGAGGAGCAGCTTGGATACGACATCGACAAAAAGAAGCTCGTGCTCGCGGATCCCATCAAGAACGCCGGAAGCTACACAGTAGGAATCAAGCTTCATCCCAAGGTTACCGCGGAGATGAAGGTCAATGTAAAGACCGTGTGAAAGAGGTAACGTTTTGGAAGAAGCAATAATCAGAAGAGTGATGCCTTACAGCGCCGAGGCCGAACAGGCCGTGCTCGGCGCGATGATAATGAGCAAAGATGCCATTCAGGCAGCCTCGGAGATCCTCGTGCCCGAGGATTTTTACCAGCAGAAATTCGCCCTGCTGTATTCGACGATACTCGAGCTGACCAACGAAGGGAAGGTCGTGGATATCGTCACTTTACAGGACCGTTTAAAGACAAAGGATGTTCCGCAGGACATGAGCAGCCTGAGCTTCATCAGTCAGATCGCCCGCTCGGTGCCCACAGCGGCCAATGTGCGCCATTACGCCGATATCGTAAAAGAGAAGGCCATTAAGAGGCGTCTGATCGCCGCGGCGGAGAAAATAGAGAACCAGTGCTATCTCGACAGAGAGGACCTTGATTCGGTCCTTGATTTGAGCGAGAAGCAGGTATTTGAGATATCGCAGAACAGACGCACATCCGAGTTCGAGAGTATCAAGGATATAGTCCTGAGGGCCATCGACAATATCGAAGCGGCCTCAAAGAGCAAGGGAAGCGTGACGGGCGTAGCTACAGGCTTTTATGAGCTGGATTATAAGCTTGCCGGTCTGCAGAATTCAGACCTGATACTGCTCGCTGCCCGTCCTTCGATGGGAAAGACCGCGCTCGCGCTGAACATTGCGGAGTACGTTGTTACGAAGCTTCGCGTTCCGACTGCGTTCTTCAGCCTGGAAATGTCAAAGATACAGCTTGTGAACCGTCTTATTTCGATGGATTCACGCGTGCAGGCGCAGTCGATACGTACCGGCCAGCTGAACGACAATGACTGGACCGCGATCACGGACAGCGCGCGTAAGCTCAGCGGATCGACGCTGTTCATTGACGATACTCCTTCGATATCGGTATCGGAGCTCAGGTCAAAGTGCAGGAAGCTAAAGCTTGAGCAAGGACTCGGCCTTATAATAATCGACTACCTCCAGCTGATGACCGCCACGACCGGCAAGGCGTCGGAGTCGAGGCAGCAGGAGATATCCGAGATCTCGCGTTCGTTAAAGGCGATCGCCCGTGAGGTCAATTGTCCCGTGCTCGCGCTTTCACAGCTCTCGCGAGCGGTTGAGGGACGTCCCGACAAACGCCCGATGCTTTCGGACCTGCGTGAGTCCGGCGCGATAGAGCAGGACGCGGACGTGGTTATGTTCATTTACCGTGACGAGTATTATAACCATGATTCGGAAAAGAAGGGAATAGCGGAAGTGATCATAGGTAAGCAGCGTAACGGCCCGACCGGAACGGTGGAGCTCGGAGCGCAGCTGGAATTTACGCGATTCTATAATCT
>JAFZKM010000242.1 GCA_017553665.1 Lachnospiraceae bacterium | reverse complement strand
GTGGCTTCAGGTCGCGGGCTTTCTTTTGTGAGGAAGTATGAGACTGGATAAATATTTAAAGGTGTCGCGCCTGATCAAGAGGCGCACCGTTGCCAACGAAGCCTGCGACGCGGGCAGGGTTTCGATAAACGGCAAGCCCGCGAAGGCCTCCGCCGAGGTTAAGGTCGGAGACGTGATCGAGATCGGATTCGGAACAAAGAGCGTAAAGGTCGAGGTTCTGGGCATTGCGGAGACGCAGAAGAAGGACGAAGCGGCCGAGCTTTATAAGTATCTGTGAACCCTTATCGAAAATTTTTTGGTTTTTTACGTTGCAGGACTAAAGTTTCTGCGTAAAATGACGATATAACGTAATGAAGACGTAGCGCTTCACTATGTGGCCGGGGAGGAATATATCATGCGCAGAAAGGGCAGAAGTTCAAGAGCGGCGATGGGTATCATCGTCATCATCGTCATGTTCATATGCGTACTCATTCTGGTTAAGACCGAGAAGCTCTCGAGCGAGCTGAATGCCAAGAATGAGACTATAATGCAGCTGGACGCGAGCATCGCGGCGGCGAACGAGAAGACGAAGTCTATCGAAAACGAGATCAAATATCGGGAAACCGATGATTATATAGAGGATCAGGCCAGGGAAGCGCTGGGGCTCAGATACCCCGACGAGATCATTCTTGTGCCTCAGGAAGGCTCCGAGTGACCGGATGGAACAAAAAGTAATCGATTACATTAAGCTTAATAATATGCTGTCCCGCGGGGACGGCGCAGCAGTGGGCGTATCGGGTGGTGCAGACTCGATGTGCCTTCTTAATATTCTCTTTTCTCTTAAGGACCGTTTCGGTCTTAAACTCATCGCTGTACATGTGAATCATGGGATCAGGGGCGCTTCGGCGGATGCGGACGAGCATTTTGTCGAAGCTTTTTGCCGTGAAAAAGGCATTGAATTCAGGGCTTTTCACGCGGATATCCCGAAGCTCGCGAAGGAGAAGGGACTTACCGAGGAAGAGGCCGGAAGGCAGTTCAGATATGAATGCTTCGCGAATGTCTGCGCGGAAGAAGATCTGAAATGCATTGCTGTCGCGCATAACCGTGATGACAATGCGGAGACGGTTCTGTTCAATATCGCGAGAGGCAGCGGGATCTCGGGACTTCGCGGGATCGCGCCGGTAAGAGCTTTCGGGGAGTATACGATCATCAGGCCGCTCCTGGACTGCAGCAGGGCAGAGATCGAGGAGTATCTGGCGGATAAAGGCATTGCTTTCAGAACAGATGAGACGAATCTTACGGAAGAATACAGCAGGAACAGGATCCGCAACACCGTGATCCCTATCCTTAAGGAATCGATAAACAGCGAGGCTGCGGCGCATATTGCGGGCGCGGCTAAAAGAGCGGCGGAGCTCGAGGATTTTTTGGCCTGTGAGGCGAAGAAACGCGTTGAGGAGCTGAAGGCTGCGGGCAAATATACCGAAAAGACCGATGAAGGACGTATTGTGCGGATAGGGATCGATACCGGGGCACTCGAAGCGATGCACCCTGCATTGCGGTCGGTGATCCTGCGCGGCGCGATGGGCGCGCTTGCGGGGAAACTGAAAGACATTGAAGAGATACATGTAAGGGCTGCCGAGGGTCTGATCGCCAATCAGGTCGGCAGAAGCCTTGACCTGCCCTACGGTATCACTGCGCGAAGGGATTACGGAAGCATTGTCCTTGAAACGGTCAAAAAGCCTGAAAACACCGCATTTTCGTACAAGGTGACAGAGATCGGGAGCGAGCCCTGCGAGGTCCTTTTGCCGGACGGAAAACGGCTGATACTGCGACTGATCCCTTGTGAAAAAAATCTAAACATTCCCGGAAACGACTATACGAAATTTTTCGATTATGATAAGATTAAAGGAAGTATAGCGGTCAGAACGCGCTGCGAGGGAGATCATCTCCTCGTGAAGGCCGGGGCCGGAAGCGGGAAGCTCTGCAGTAAAAGTCTTAAGACCTGGTTCATCGACAACAAGATCCCCGGGCCGGACAGAGACGGTATGATACTTCTTGCCGAGGGTTCCCATGTGCTCTGGATAGCGGGAAGACGCAGAGACGACTCGTGCTATGTCACGGACGATACGCAGCGGATACTGGTCGCGGAGCTTAAAGATGACTGATTGAATATTCAGCGGAGAAGGGACGGCAGGTTTATGAACAATATCGATGACAAGATTCAGATCATGATCGGACAGAAAGAGCTTGAGAAGAGGATCGCCGAGATGGGCGAGGAGATCAGCCGGGATTACGCGGGCAAAGAACTCCATCTCATCTGTATCCTGAAAGGCGGAGTCATGTTCATGACCGAGCTCTCAAAGCATATCACATGCCATGTTTCGATGGATTTCATGTCTGTTTCGAGCTACGGCAACGAGCGCAAGTCCTCGGGCCGCATCAGGATATTGAAGGACCTTGACGAGCCTATCGAGGGCAGAGACGTGCTGATCGTTGAGGATATCATTGATTCGGGCAAGACCCTCGCGCACCTTATCGAAGTGCTCGGCGTACGCAAGCCCAATTCCATCAAGCTCTGCACGATGCTTGATAAGCCCGATCGCCGCGAAGTGGATGTGAAGGTCGACTATGTCGGCTTCCAGATCCCCGATAAGTTCGTTCTCGGCTACGGACTTGATTATGATCAGTTCTACCGCAATATCCCGTATATCGCGGTGGTTGAATAAAGAGTAATATGGAGGTTTGATCCTTGAAAAACAGCAGATACAAAGGCCTGGTTTTTTATCTTATCGTGCTGGCGGTGGTGATGCTGGCGCTCTATCTTTCCGACAGTCTCGCGGGAAGCGGAACAAGCGTGTACAGCTACCAGGAGTTCGACGCGGCAGCGCATAACGGCCAGGTCTACAGCGTGACCATTGAGCCGAATGAGGAGGTTCCCACCGGAACCGTAACGGTTACTCTGGTCTCCGGCCAGAAGGGCAGATTCTACTGCTCGGATGTTACAGAGATCGAAGCGGTAGCGAGAGAATGCGCGATCCCTTACACCATGGGGAAGATATCAAAGCCCAACTGGTTCCTTACGGATGTGCTTCCGTACATCATCCTTCTCGTGGTATTCGTGGTCATGTTCACGATGATCACCGGACAGGCGGGCGGCGGCAATAATTCCAAGATGATGAATTTCGGCAAGTCCAGGGCGAAGCTCGCGAAGGACATGTCAAAGCGTTTCAATTTCGGTTCGGTAGCGGGACTTAAGGAAGAAAAGGAAGATCTCGAGGAGCTTGTTGATTTCCTCAGAGACCCCGCGAAGTATACAAGGCTCGGCGCGCGTATCCCGAAGGGCGTACTGCTCGAGGGCCCTCCCGGAACAGGTAAGACACTGCTCGCGAAGGCGGTTGCCGGTGAGGCCGGTGTTCCGTTCTTCTCGATCTCGGGTTCCGATTTCGTAGAGATGTTCGTCGGCGTCGGCGCGTCGCGTGTACGTGACCTTTTTGACGACGCGAAGAAGAATTCACCCTGTATCGTATTCATTGACGAGATAGATGCCGTAGCGCGCAGGCGCGGTACCGGTATGGGCGGCGGCCATGACGAAAGAGAGCAGACGCTCAACCAGCT
>JAFZKM010000241.1 GCA_017553665.1 Lachnospiraceae bacterium | reverse complement strand
TTCCGGATTGCTGATGTAATTCGTAGTGTTAAGATACTTCGCTTCCTTCTCGCCCAGCTCGATATCAAGTCCGCCGAGCCTGTCAACGATCTTTTCGAAGCTGTTGAAGTTGACGCTCGCGTAGCCCGAGATCTTCACATCGTAGGTCTGCTCGATGGTCTTTGTGAGCAGCGCCGCGCCGCGGGCTCTCGCCTCAGCGCCGGTCTCAGCGCCGCGGGCACCCTTCGCGTAAGCGGAATTGAGCTTGTTCTTGTCCCAGCCGGGGATCTTCACATAGGTGTCTCGCAGCAGCGAGGTCATCTTGATCGTGTTGTCTTTTGTATTGATCGAAACGAGCATGATCGCGTCAGTATTGGCAGCGCCGTCGATCTGCTCAAGACCGAAGATAAGATAAGTGGTAACATAATCCTCGCTTCTGGGATCGATGAACGTATCAACGACCTCATGGCCTTCCGCGTCAATGATCTTGATATCACCGTTTTCATCGACATTGATCGTTCCGTTAGGCAGCTCATCGGTAGGGATCGCGCTGTCGCCGACAATGCCTTCGTCTTCGGAAGTGTTCGCTCCCGCGTTTGTCTTAACGAATCTCGCTACAAAGCCCATGCAGAAGCCTCTGCCCGATTTGGTGCCGAGGGCCCATGCCGCGAAAAGGATAACGGCTCCGAGGAAGATCAGTCCGATCTTCGCGGCCAGGGGCATCCCCTTCTTTTTATTGCCGCCGTCGTCATTGCCTCCGCCGTTCACATCTTCTCCTTCCGGATCGCCGGGCTCTCCGTCCGCGTAACCGTCTTCGGTCTCGGAGAAATCGGCATCCGTATACTCGTCATCCGCATCTTCGATGAAATCACCGTCATCGGGAAATTCCTCATCGTCGGGATACTCACCGTCTCCATTGAGGTCCTCGCCTTTGGGCTCGTTCTCAACGGACGCGTCGCCTGCGTCCTCAAAGAATCCGTCCGAAGTCTCAAAATCGTCAAATTCACTTTTTCTCATAATGTCCTTAATCCGTCCTTAATTCTTAAAGCTGTGTATGGGCGCCGGTATCCTGCCCTCACGCGCTATGAAATTCTCGCATGAGAAGCTGTTCACGGGCATGATCGGAGCCTCTCCGAACAGTCCGCCAAAATTCAGCGTATCCCCTACCTTCATGCCGATCGCCGGGATCAGGCGTACGGCAGTCGTCTTCTGATTAACCATGCCGATAGCCATCTCATCGGCAATTATACCCGAGATCGTCGATGCGGGCGTGTCGCCGGGTATCGCGATCATATCAAGTCCTACAGAGCATACACAGGTCATGGCTTCAAGCTTCTCCAGCGTCAGAGCGCCGGCGTTCACGGCCTCTATCATGCCGCGGTCCTCGCTGACCGGAATGAACGCGCCCGAAAGTCCGCCTACATAAGAGCTGGCCATAACGCCGCCCTTCTTTACCTGATCGTTGAGCAATGCGAGCGCAGCCGTGGTTCCGGGCGCGCCGGGATGCTCAAGTCCGATCTCCTTTAAAATATCCGCGACGCTGTCTCCGACAGCGGGTGTCGGCGCGAGCGAAAGATCCACGATGCCGAATGGTACATTAAGCTGTCTCGCCGCTTCCCTTGCCACAAGCTGTCCTACGCGCGTGATCTTAAACGCGGTCTTCTTAATGGTCTCGCAGAGTACCTCAAAGCTCTCTCCCCTGACGCTTTCAAGCGCAGCCTTAACCACGCCGGGGCCGCTGACTCCGACATTGATCACTGCCTCGCCCTCGGTCATTCCGTGGAAGGCTCCGGCCATGAAAGGATTGTCATCGGGCGCGTTGCAGAATACAACGAGCTTCGCGCAGCCCAGCGACTCGGTCCCGTAGGAACGTTCGGATGTGAGCTTTACGATCTCGCCCATCTTGCGCACCGCGTCCATGTTGATGCCGGTCTTTGTCGAGCCGACATTGACCGAGCTGCAGAGTCTTGTGGTAACCGCGAGCGCCTCGGGGATCGAATCAAGGAAGATGACCTCCTTGTCGGTCATGCCCTTGGAAATGATCGCGCTGTAGCCGCCGATCAGATTCACTCCTATACTTCCGGCAGCCTCATCGAGAGTCTTCGCGATCTTAACATAATCCGCGGGGTTTTTGCAAGCGGCTGCTCCGACCGTCGCGATCGGGGTAACCGAGATGCGCTTGTTTACTACGGGGATCCCGTAGCTCTTCGAAATATGTTCTCCGACTTCCACAAGGCGTCCCGCCTTGCCGCGGATCTTGTCATAAATGTTTTTGCATAGTTTATCGAGGTCCCCGTCAATGCAGTCAAACAGGTTGATACCCATCGTGATCGTGCGCACGTCGAGGTTCTCTTTCTCTATCATCGCGTTGGTTTCCGCGACTTCGGTAATGTTGATCATTGCTTTCGCTCCTTGTTTGCGTCATCTCGTGCATCATCTCGTGAGCAATTAAATACGATGCATCATATCAAATATCTCTTCTCTCTGGATCTTGATGCTGCATCCGATCTCGCTGCCGAGAGCCTCAAGGTCGGTCTCCGCTTCCTCAAAATGGCGGTCCGAATCAGCCATGTCCGCGATCATCATCATGTTGAAATACCCCGAAACGATGGTCTGCGAAATATCAAGAATATTGATGCGATGGGCTGCAAGATATGTGCAGACCTTTGCGATGATCCCTACCGAATCCTTACCGACAACAGTAATAATAACCTTTTTCATTGCTCTTTATCCCTTTCCTTTTACATTCGAATGAGCATGCTCGGATCGTAGCGGTTAGCTACCATAAGCTGCGTTTCGGTCTCAAACCTCTTATCCGCGCAGAGCGCCTGCCTGACCGTCTCATAGGCCAGTTCCTCGAGATTGTTCTCCTTGCTGATGTGCCCGAGAACAACGTGTCTGAGCTTTTCGGTGCGCACACGCAGGATCAGGGCCGCGCAGTCCTCGTTCGAGAGGTGCCCGAGCGGAGAATTGATCCTGAGCTTCGTGGAGTACGAATAACTCCCCAGCATCAGCATATTGACGTCATGATTGGCCTCGATGTAGAGCGCGTCACAGTCCGAGAGCGCCTCAACCGTATGTCCGTCATAGACTCCGAGGTCGGTCGCGAAACCGATCTTCTGGCCGTCCGCCTCCACAGTGTAGCTCACGGGGTCAAGCGCGTCATGCGATATCCTGAACGGCCGCACATGTATCTCCCCGACGGAGAAATCCTCATCGGGATCTACAAGCCTCCGCAGCTGCGGTCCCGGCGCGCTTACGGCCTTTTTGCATATATACTCCATCGTAAGGGGCGTGGCGTATAAAGGCACATTATATTTACGCGCGAATACAGCCGCTCCCTGTATGTGATCGCAATGATCGTGGGTGATCAGTATCCCCTGTATCTCACCCGGATCGATCCCGAGGGAGGCAAGCCCCTCCGCGATCTTTTTACAACTTATCCCGGCATCGACGAGCAGCTTCGATCCCCCCGCACCCACATAGATGCAATTTCCGCTGCTGCCGCTTGCCAGCGCACAGAATTCCACTTGAACAAAACTCCTTACATTATTTCTTCCAGTAAAGCTCGATCTGCGAGTTCTCGCCGACCGGCGCGGTAAAGTCAGCCGGCTTTCCGTTCACGCGGATCACGGCTTCATTGCCCGAATGTCCCGAGGTATCGAACTCATAGAAATCAAGAACATCTACAAGCCTGTACTTCTCGCGTCCTGTGATCACCACGGGCTGACCGTTTACGATAACGGTCACGGGATTGACTGTCTTTTTCTCCTCGGGAGCCGCGGCAGGTACTGCCTTCGGTTCTTCCTCGCGTCTGTATTCTTCCGCCGCGATGCCGAAATCCACCGAGAAATTCTCGTAGACCTTTTCATTGCCGAGAGCAATGATGTTGTTGACCAGCACGGTGCCTTCCCTCGCGACATCCATGTATTCGATCAGCTTATCGACCGTATAGTAGTCGAGGACCTTGATATCATCGCCGTTCCTGATCTCGGTGCCCTCGGTCACGCACTCATTGCCCCGGTAAACAAGTCTCGGGCAGATGATCCTCTTGCCGTTAACATAGAAGCTGATGCTCCTTCCGGCTTCCGCGATATCCGAGATCGCCGCGTGAGCGTCCGGTCCTGCGGTCGATTCTTTGATCTCGATGATATCGTTCCTGATGATCGGCGATGAAACCGACGCGGGATTGCCGTTGACCGTAACGATCGCCGACTCTCCGGGTTCGCCCCTGATGAGCCTTCTCTGGCCGTTCACGCTGAACTCCAGCTCCTTTCCCCTGCGGGGGAAGAGCTTCTCGTTCGGGAAGCCTACTCCGGCCGCCGCGTCCATAACGGTCAGCCTGCCATTGTCATAAAGCTTCACGAGATCGCCGTTGCACTTTACAAATACAAAGTTGTTGTTCTGTTCGTAGTAGTTGAGGCAGATACCGATGGGCGTGATCAGCGTCGAATCCTTAACGATGTCGTTCTCAAGGAAACGGATCTCGCCGAGCACCTCATCACCCCTGAGCGCCACGCGCTCCTTCGCGAGCTTCGCTGCAGCAGCGAGTCTGTCGGTAAATCCGGGAACCTTTCCGCCGCCGCCGACAAGGAAGATCGCGCTTACGGGCTTGCCGCCGTTCAGTTCGCAGATCTGCTTCGCGATGCCGGTCGCCAGGTCTCCCACTGCGCTGTCTATCGTATTCCTGACATCATCTGCGGAAACGTTTTGCTTAAGTCCCATGATGTCGCGGTAAGGTATTTTCTTCTTCTTTGCCGAAAGGGCGATCTTGATCTCCTCGGCGGTCTTGAACTCGACAAGGTATTTCTGCATGATCGCTTCGGTCAGGTAATCTCCTGCCTTCGGCAGCATGCCGTAAGCGGTTACCGAACCGCCCTTGGTTATACAAATATCGGATGTTCCGGCGCCGATATCGACGAGCGCCAGGTTCAGCAGTCTGAACTTCTCGGGTATCGCGACATTGATCGCCGCGATGGGCTCGAGCGTAAGGTTTACAACGTTAAGATTTGCTCTCTGCGTAGCTGCGTAGAGGCCGTCGATAACGTCCTGCGGAAGGAAGGTCGCGATGATGTCCGCGCCGATCCTGCGGCCCTTATGGCCTTCAAGGTTCGTGATCGGGATATCGCCGAGGTAATACTTGATAACGGAATGATCTACGCAGAAGAAAGTGGAGTCAACCTTTTTCCTCAGTTCCTCATGAGCCTGCTCAACGCCGATCAGCTCCATCGAACGGATCAGCTCATCCGTGATCACCATCTCGTCACCGAGTTCGTAATCGGTCCTGACCTGCATGGTCTTGAGCACGCGTCCCGCTGCGGCGATGCAGACATCCGAAAGCTTGATGTTAAGCTTCTGTTCGAGCTCGCGGCGTACCTCGCCTATCGTGCCCGCGACCGCGTTAATGTCATGGATCTGTCCGTCCAGCATGGATCTGGTCTCATGAAAACGCACCGACTGCGCCACGATCGTAAAATCGTGCGAATGCCGTCTGTAGCCGACTGTGCCCACAATGCTTCGTGTTCCGATATCCAAACCGAATACAAGCTGTTCGTTCATTACCGCTGCCTCCGAAAGTTTTTATTCATTTTCCATCAGGGCTCTCACCTGAGCGAGGACTCTTCCGCCCTCTATGCCGTCGTGATTGTCGATCACGCCCGTGCAGTATGACTTGTATTCCTCATCGTCTGCCTGTGAGGAGATCACCGATTCCGCGTATTCCCTGGTGTAGCCTCTCGAAAGGATCAGCCTTCCGATACGCTCCTCCTTAGGCGCGTAAACATACCAGATGTCGGTGCAGAAAGCGTCATACCCCGCTTCCTTCAATATCGCCGTCTCTACGAGCACGGCCTTGTATTTCATGGGGCGTCCGTACATCAGACTCATGACATCGCCCCGGTCCACCAGATCGATGATACGCATGACCTCTTTCGTAACAAGAGGATGCGTGATCGAATTCAGCTTTTTAAGCTTCTCGTCATCGTTGAAAACAATGTCCGCAAGCTGCTTTCTGTTTATCTCGCCGTTCGGCGCGAGGATCCCGTCCCCGAGCCATTCGAGCACAAGCGCGTACGACGGTCCGCCCTTCATCATCTGCCGGCGCGCGATGTCGTCCGTGTTTATGTGGATAACCGGGAAATATCTGCATATCACTCCCGCGACATAAGATTTCCCGCTTCCGACGCCGCCGGTCAAGCCAATCACTCTCATAATCAGATCCTAACGCGCATCAATGCGCCTCGTACCAGTCGTGTCCCGACGCAATTCCGACCTCGAGGGATACCGCCATGTCGGCCGCTCCCTGCATTTCCTCAGTAAGTATCTTTTTAACCTCATCCGCAAGTTCCGCAGGCGTCTCGACGAGCAGCTCGTCGTGCACCTGAAGCACCAGCTTCGCGGCGGGCAGCTCGCGTCTCAGTCTCGCGTCGACATGGATCATGGCGATCTTGATGATGTCCGCTGCCGTGCCCTGTATGGGCGAATTCATCGCAGCGCGGTCTCCGAACTGTCTCTGCATGAAATTCTGCGAGGTAAGCTCGGGGATCGGGCGTCTCCTTCCGAAGCCCGTCACCGCGTAGCCCGTTTCTCTCGCGGACTTTACAAGTCCGTCGAGATATTTCTTGATCTGCGGATAAGTCTCAAAATAATCCGCTATATACTTTTCAGCCTCCTTGATCGAAATGCCCAGCCCGTTGCTGAGTCCGAAGGAGCTGATGCCGTAAACGATTCCGAAATTGACCGCCTTCGCCCGCGATCTGAGTTCAGGAGTGACCTCGTCGTAAGGAGTATGGAAAACCTCCGCGGCGGTCGCGCGATGGATATCCTTCGCGTCCTTATACGCCGCGATCAGCTTCTCGTCACCCGAGAGCGAAGCGAGTATCCTGAGCTCTATCTGTGAATAGTCCGCGTCCACGAACAGGCATCCGTCCGCGGGAACAAAAACCTTGCGCAGCTCTCTTCCGAGCTCGGTCCTGATCGGTATGTTCTGAAGGTTCGGGTCTGTGCTCGAAAGCCTGCCCGTAGCGGTGACCATCTGGTTAAAGGTAGTCCTGATCCTGCCGTCCGCCTCAATATAGTCGTTCAGTCCGTCCGCGTAGGTGGACTTAAGCTTTGTAAGCTTCCTGTAATCGAGTATCTTCTCGACCACGGGATCCTCGATCTTGATCTCCTCGAGTACCTCGGCCGAAGTAGAATAACCGCTCTTGGTCTTCTTCCCGTGAGGGAGCCTCAGCTTCTCGAAGAGGATCGCGCCCAGCTGCTTGGGCGAATTTATATTGAACTTCTCGCCGACATAATCGTAGATCTCGTTCTCGATCCTCCCGATGTCGGCCGCAAGGCTCTTTCCGAAGCTCTCGAGCAGGTCGGGCCTTACACGGACTCCGACACGCTCCATGCCTGCGAGCGTATACACGAGCGGCATCTCGATATCGTAAAAGATGCGCTCCATGCCCGTTTCCTTAAGCCTGTCGCGGAGCGGTCCGCAGCAGCGGTAAGCCGAATCGCTCTCGTAGACCGCGAATCTGATGACCTCGTCGGGTATCGTCTTATAAGCATCGCCGATGCTGAGCTTCCCCAGTACTTCCTTTGCCGAAGGTCTTACATCTCCGGTCACGAAGTGATAAACCGCTGCCGAGTCATAAGTGCCCGAAAGCGGATCGAGCAGATAAGCCGCCACCGACGCGTCAAACGCGTCCATGAAGCCCTCCGAGCCCACTGTCTTTACAATGCTCTTTATATCAAAGCCCGCAAGGCATACGCCCGAATCATCAAGCCTCGTCAGCATGTCGAGCAGATACGCTCCGTTTACAAAGCCCTCAGCCTTGATGAAGATATGCTCCTCCTCACCGGGAGTCAGCGCGATCCCCTGTACGCCCGAAGCGTCTCCGACACACGAGATGCCCACATGGGTCCCGGTATGTCTCGCTCCGTCGAGACTCGCCGCGGTCAGGCGTCCGACCAGCTCCTCTATCTCGGTCAGGTCAGACGTAACCTTATAATCAATAGACGAGGCAGCCTTCGTTTCGGTTCCGAAATCCGGCTTGAGCGACTTGAACTCAAGCTCGTCAAATACGGCCGCAGCCGCGTTATTGTCAATATTCGCGGCAAGGTCCTCAAGTTTGAGGTCCCCGAGATCGATGTCCCGCTTTATCGTCGCGAGCTTCTTGCTGAGCAGTGCCGCCTTATGCCCTACCAGCTCATGCTCGTCGGTCTTCAGCAGATTGTTGATGGGCGAACGGGAAATGCCTATATCCTTCCAGGACGCGGCCAGAGCCTTGAGTTCCTTCTCGTCGAGGCCGTCCATCGCCTCGTAAAGCGCCTCGACCGTCTTATATTTCGCGATAAGGGCAACCGCGGTCGCAGGTCCTACGCCCGGAACACCCTTTATATTGTCTGACGTATCGCCCTGAAGTCCCTTAAGATCGGGGATCGACGCGGGCTCCACTCCGAACTCCGAGACCACTCTCTCGGGTGTGAGCGGGAAGCTGCGGTCCGCCGCGCTGCCGTCCTTCGGTAGCTTATACTTCGCGTAGAGCTCGTCCGTCTTCTTCGCCGTCGCGTGGATCAGCCACAGATTCGTGCGGTCGGTGACCAGCTGGAGATAATCGTTATCCTTGGTCATGATGCGCACAGGTATCTCTTTTTCAAAACGTGCCGCAAGACTCCCGCAGAAATCGTCGGCCTCGAAGCGCTCATCCATGAACTGACGCACTCCGATGCGCCTTAAGACATCCTGACAGAGTCCGAACTGATCGGCCAGCGGAACAAGCGTCTCGCCCCTGTTCGCCTTATAGTCCGGATACAGCTCACGCCTGAAGGTATTGCGGCTGATATCCCATGCTACCGCGAGATACGCGGGCTTCTGATTCTTCATTATGGCCATCAGAGAACGCACGAAACCGAAGACCGCATTTGTGTATACGCCCTTCGATGTCTGCATTATTTTATAAAAATACTTTGCTTTGTCCTCGTCCGTCTTCGCGAACATCACTTCCGCGGGAAGATTCCCGAAGAACTGTGTCGAAAGCAGGCTCGAGCCGTCTATGATCAATAAGTATTTGTCCAAAACTGCCCCCGGTTAATGACTATTCTTGCATTTTTACGCATAGTCATACATTGTTATTATACCATCACGGATAATACAATGCAATGCCGAGCTTAACGCGCGGCTTTGCGCCTGATAACGGTGACCGGGATGACCGCGATCGACGCTACGATGGCAGCCGCCGCATAGAGGCTGAACGGAGGAACGAAGTCGCTTCCGTTGATGCCCATCGCGTCCAGACCGAGTATGAGCGAGATGATGGGGCCAATGATCATCGGGATCAGCACGGTAAAGCACATCCTGACGCCCTGCACTCTTCCCTGACTGCCCTCGGGGATATTGTCCTGGAAATTCGCGTTGAGCGCCGCGAGCAGCGAGAGCAGGCCGCCCATCATCACTATTCCGCCGCCGTACAGCAGCAGGCCGCGCATCGCGCCTTCGGTATACTGTATGCAGTAGAACGAGAGGATACCGAGAATCGTCATGAACAGCACGGGGAAATAGAACCTCTTGCGTCCGTATTTGTCATACATAAAGCCGAAAATGCCCGTAACCACCGCGCTTCCGAGGATGATGACAGCCATCGGGATCACGAAGGAATCGC
>JAFZKM010000028.1 GCA_017553665.1 Lachnospiraceae bacterium | reverse complement strand
TTTCTTTAAGGCACTCCGCCAGTTCCCCGACTCTGCCCGTAAGTTCCTCGTCCAGCGGTCTCTTTACATATATCAGCGCCGACAGATCGCAGCTGTGCGAATACGCCTCCCAGTCAGCCACTTCGCCGTCCTCTCCGATCCTGATCAGCCCCTCGTCGGCAAGCAGCTTATTGAGCCTTACCACCTTTGAATAGGGCAGATGCCCGTGATCGCTCAGGATCACAAAATCGGTATCCTCATATATCCCTGCTTCCTTCGTCGCCTCGATCAGCCTTCCGATCCATTCCTCGCTCTTCTTCACCGCTGCCTTAACATAAGGTGAGAACAGGCCCGTTCTGTGCCTTTCCGAGTCCACATACGCGGGATGCGTGAACAGCAGATCCGGCTTATACCTGCGTATGATCTCGCATGCGCAGTCGATCTGGATCTCGTCACATTCCGGATGCGTTGAAGGGGTTATCTTCTTGTCTGTCTGCCTGCGCGCGAGTGCCTCTTCAATTATGTCCTTCAGGCACTCCGTCGTCCCGATGTTCATAAACCCCTGTACCAAATCGCCGCCGGCTTCCTCAAAATCCCTGTCCATAAGCTCAGGGATAAGATAATCGATCCTGCCTTCCGCATTGGCCGTTACGGGCCAGTGGCAGGCGGCCGTGACCGCTCCCGCTGCGTGAGCAAGATCGAATATGGTTTCACATTTTATTTGCGAAAGATCATTATACCAGGGCATATCAGCCTCGCCCGGCGTAAACACGGTATTTGAAATAATGCCTGTAACGCCCGCGGGCTGTCCGGTAACGATTGAAGCATGCACGGTATGGGTAAGCGAAGGGTATACGGTAAGGACATTTTTGGTAAGACTCCCCCCTCGGATCAGCTCCGCAAAGAGCGGCAGCTCACTTGTATCCGCTATGTCTTCATACACCAGCGCGTCCACGCTGATGACCACCAGATGCCTTTTTCCCACGTTACTCACCCTTCGTCGCTTCCTCAAGCGCCTTTATCGCCAGGCTGAAATCGAACATATCCTCAAATGACGCATAGATACTCGAATAGATCCCAACATAACACATATACGTCCGATCGCACACCTGATACCCTTCTCCGCTTCCCGAAGCGTAATCCTTGAACATTTCGAGCATTTTCGCGGCATCATAGACAACAAACGGCTCATCCGCGAGCTCCTCTTTGTTCGAGAGCGCGTAGACCGCGCAGTACTGCATGACTTCGGGATATTTCTCCCAGTCCACATCCCTGACGCCCTTTAATGACTCAAGCGCGTCCGCGTAGCTCATGTTCATGTGTGAGGCCCTGTAATCCAGGCTCTTGGCGAGGCCGAGGATAAATTTGTACGAATAGTTCGGCGCGTTCTCCAGCCAGGATTCTTTCGCCACCCATACTCCTTTAAGCATGCCGTCCCCGTCAAAGCAGTCAGGGAATACGACCTTCAGGCCGCTGTCAGGCTTTATCAGCACCAGATCCTTCGCGGGCAGATATGTGATGTCAATGCCCTGCTTATCCAGCGAGATCTTGTCGATCGCGTCCTGCGAAGATTCCGCGAAGAACACATAGTTAGATATCTTCTGGAAGGAATTCACGGTGTTCGTAAGATAGAGGCTCATGCCCGCTGTCGACATCTCAACGCCGAGGTTCACGTATTTATTCTCTTTCGCGCAGCCTGTCGATAAAACAGCGATCATAAGCACCAGCGCAGCTGCGATCACGCGGCTCGCCCTGCGGCGCAGGCCCTCAGAATTCATTCGTCCGTTATACTTCTTCATCCTTCGGCACCTCCTTCCGCACTGTGCTCGGCATCCCACTCTGCCTGACGCTTTGCCCTCATCTCGTAGAGCTCCTCAAGAATCTTCTCCTTGCGTTTGCCGGTGTAATTGTCGAATGACATTATGATGCCGGGAACGATATTGCCCACGATGCCCGAGATCGTGATCATGTAGAAAATGCCGTTCAGTGTCTTTGTGGACTGAACCACACTGATCGTGGTCGTGCCGAAGGATTTCGCGCTGACATAACCGATGATGACAAGTGCTGCGGGGAAGAGAAGGCTCTTCCAGAGTCCGCCGAGCCTCGTCGCGGTCGAACGCACCGCGAATACCATGGCCTCCGAACGCACAGGCTCTCCGTATTTCTTCCAGGTCATGTATTCCATGTAATCGGTCGAATCCGCGAGCAGAATGTTTCTCGATGAACTCATAGCGCCGTTCGGGAGTCCCGCGAAGCCTACGATCAGAGCCACAACGATCAGCGAATTATAACCTACGATGATGAACAGTATATAGAGCAGTCCGGTCCAGAAATAACCGTACATGATGATGTCTCGCGAGGAAAGCTTGTTTCCGATGAAAGGAACCGCCGCAATGCCCAGATATGACAGCGTCGCCGAGATCGTGCCCGCTACCGAGGCCATCCAGAACGAGCCGAGAGTCTCAAGATAGAAATAGGCGAGTCCGGAATAGCAGACCTGTCTTACCGAATCAACGATCTGCGAGAAGATCAGGCACCACATGGGCCTGTTGAGCATGATAGCCTTGAAGTTCATCGCGACCGGAGCTTCCTTTCTCCAGGCCGCCGCTGTTTTCTCGGTAAGGGTAAAGTACGGAACCACCATCATCACGAAGCCCACGACTCCGAAGAAGATCGCGAACAGCAGATAGATCAGGGCTTCCTTCTCCATCCAGATCGCCACGAAGATGGGGATAAGACCGCTGGGCAGCATGCCGCCGAGAGTAGAGGCGAACTGCGCAACGGTGTAGAAATTCTTTCTGTCCTTGGGGTTCGTGGTCATTCTGGCCGATATGGTCGAAAGCGCCATATCGTAGAAGCCGTCCGTGATACAGTAGATCAGGTAGAATACAAATACATAGACGATCCTGGCCGAAAGCCCTATGCCCGGTACAACGAAGAGCAATATCGAAGATACCGCCAGCGGCAGAGGCATGATCAGAGAGAACATCTTTGCGCGGCTTCTGCCGTTTTTGCCCTTTCTGTCGAGAACAACGCCCGCGATCGGGTCCACGATGATATTCGCGATCTTCGCGACCATCTCGAGGATGATGACATAAGACGCGGCAATGCCCATGAAACGCGTCAGGAACAGCGTAAGGGCATAAGCCTCAACATCCTGCGCCATGGAATTCCCCATGATACCGGCCGAATAGCCGAACTGTTCTTTGATCGTAAATGTAGGATTGTTTACGACCTTGCTCCATGCAGCTTTAAACTTGGAAACGCCGCTCTTTTTCTCTTTTCCCATATCTGCCCCCATATCTGCCGAACGCTGCCTTCAAACCCCGTTTTCATTGTATCATAACTTCATATCCTGCGCCAAAAAACCTTCGATCAAAGCGAGCAGCGCGAGCGCCTGTCCGTAATGCATCTTTACAAGCGGTATGTCGCGGTAATGCTGCAGCGTCCTGCCCACGTTCGTTCCGTAGGAAACCCTCGCGAGCTCACCGCTCTCATTGATATTCGCGACGATCGCGTCCAGCGCTTTCCTGCCGCACTCCTTAAAGGAATCATCGAGATACCCCATCCTGATGCCCTTTAAAATGCCGTAGCAGAAGCCTGCCGTCGCCGATGCCTCAAGATAAGAGCTCTCGTCGTTAATGAGCGTGTGCCAGAGTCCTTCGGGGCTCTGGTACTTTCTGAGCGCCGCCGCCTGATTCTGCAGAAGCCCCAGCGCGAATCTCTTCTCGGGCTCCCCGGGCTTCATAATGTCGATGAAGTCCGGAATGAATACCGTGATCCAGCAGTTTCCCCTGCCCCATAGCGCACCCGCGAAATGGTCCCTGTCCAGAAAGCTCCAGCCGTGATACCAGAGGCCGGTGCTGCTGTCATACAGATACTTCGCGTGCAGAAGGAACTGATAATCCGCCTCGTCCAGATACTCCTGCCTGCTTGTCATCCTGCCGTACTTGGTCAGGAACAGCACGGTCATGATCAGCGTATCGTCCCAAAGCTGCTGGTCATTCTCGAGCTCGGCATGCTCATGCTGGATCCCGCCCTCTTCGGTGCGCTTCATATCATGCATGATCCACTCCGCCCACTCGTCCATAATGGCTCTGTACGCTTCCTTCGGCCTCTTCTCGTGGAGGAAAGCCATCGTAAGCAGCGGGCATACGGTATTCACGTTCTTGTCCGGGAGTCCTATCTCCATCCTGTCCGCGAACCACGCTTCGATCATATCGAGATATTTCTCGTCTCCGGTAAAATCGTATATCTTATGCAGTCCGTACAGACCTATTCCGTGCGTCCAGTCCCATGCGCCGAGGCTGCGTGCCTCCTGCGGAGTGCGTCCGAGGGTTTCCACAAGATTATCGATGTACTTCCGGTCGATGCTGTGCAGAAAACCGTGAAGATTCGCGCATACCGCTTCAAATACCTTTACATACTCTTCTCTGGTCATGTCTTTTTCTCCGGTGACAGTGCTGTAATGTCAATATTTTAACACGTGTTAACTAAATCCATGGTTTTATTATACACGTGTAAAATCTGTTTTGCAATGCATTTCGTTCAGTTTTGACCAACAAATAAAGAGCACGGCCGGAAGCCATGCTCTTCTGTGAAATATAACTGATATTATCTGTCCGTTTTCGGTCCCGCGAGCGACGCCCGCTCCCTGTATTCGGTCGGAACCTCGATATGGTTCACGAAATCTTTGCCTTCGATCGCGTCGATCAGGGAATTCACCGCGGCTGACGCTATCTGCTCAAAATTGCAGCTCATCGTCGTGAGCGCCGGCGTAAGGTATTTCGATACCGGGATATCATCGAAGCCGATGATCGAAACATCTTCGGGGATGGAATACCCGAGTTCCTTAAGCGCGTTCATCGCGCCGATCGCCATAACGTCGTTCGCCGCGAAGATGCCCGTGGGCTTTTTGCCCTTTTTGCCGCCGTAAATGCGCTTGATCTCGTTATACGCCTTCTCCTCGCTGAAATCGCAGTCAACCTCGGTCAGCGACTCGATCTCGCCCTTATGCTTCTCCAGAGCCGACATAACGCCCTCATGGCGCCTCATCGCCGGCAGACGGTGTCTGTTGCAGCCTATGTACAATATGTTTTTATGGCCGCGCTCCACAAGCTTCTCGATCGCGAAATGCGCCGAATCCCGGTCATCCATATTGACCAGGATGGTGTTCTTATATTTCGGATCGCATTCCTGGTTCACCAGGACGTTGGGATATCCGTGCTTTCCGATGCGCTCTATGTCCTCGTCTCCGGTATTGTAGCCCAGCAGGATCGCACCGCGGATCAGCTTGCTGTTAAACAGCCTCTCGATCGACTTAACATCCTTCTCGACATCCGTCAGACATACCAGAGTCTTGTAGCCGCGCTGCTGCGCGCAGTTAACCGCCAGATTGACAAGCTCGGTCGCGAAGTGTGAGGTAATGTTCTTGCTCGCGCCCGAATAACTGCCCGAATACGCGGATATCAGGCCTATTATCTGCTCTTCCTTGCCCACAAGGCTCCTAGCCTTTGAATTGGGCTCGAAATTGTATTCTTCTATGTACTTCCGGATCTTTTCTTCGGTCTTTGGCGATACGCCGCCCACTCCGTTGATGACCTTGGA
>JAFZKM010000240.1 GCA_017553665.1 Lachnospiraceae bacterium | reverse complement strand
TTTAAGTGTCTTAAGTTCTTTCGCTGTGAGCTCCTCGAAGTTCACGGGACGAAGGTCGATCGGGCAGAGCGTAAGTGTCTCAAAACGCATGAACTGGCCGTATTCTGACTTCTTATCCTTTACGCAGAGCAGGTCGTTCTCGATGCGGACGCCGTACTTGCCTTCGATGTAAATGCCGGGCTCGTCGGTGATGACCATGCCTTCTTCAAGCTTTGTAAGAGTCGAGCGGCGGCCGGAGTTCCAGTGGAAGCTCTGAGGTCCCTCATGAACATTCAGGAAGAAGCCTATGCCGTGGCCTGTACCGTGGTTATAGTCCTCATACTCATCCCAGAAAGGAGCACGGGCGAGAATATCGAGATTCGCGCCGCTGCAGCCCTCCTTGAAGATCGCCGCGGCAAGGTTCAAGTGTCCTCGAAGTACCATGGTGTAATGATGCTTCATCTCGGGAGTCATGGGGCCGACCGCGATCGTTCTGGTGATATCGGTGGTACCGGAAAGGTACTGAGCGCCCGAATCCACGAGCAGGAGACCGTGAGGCTCTACCTCGATGTCTGTGGCTTCGGTGGGCTCGTAATGTATGATCGCGCCGTGGGCATTGTAACCGGATATCGTATCAAACGAAAGGCCTTTATAGCCGCGGCCCTCGGACCTGAACTGCTCGAGCTTCTTCGCTGCCGAAACCTCGGTGATCTTAATCTTTCCGATATTTTCATCGAGCCAGCGGAGGAACCTTACCATTGCCACGCCGTCGATGATATTGGCCTCCCGCAGATTCTCACGTTCTGTCTCGTTCTTCTTTGACTTCATGAGAGTCGAAGGATTCGCGGTGATACAGGTCTCGCAGTGAGCTGACAATGTACTGTAGAGCGCGTAATTAAGCCTGTTCTTGTCGATCATTACCTTCGCGTCGGAAGGAAGTTTGCCGATGTAGGAATAGATATCGTTGTACGGGAGCAGACGGATGTTCAGCGACTCAAGATGAGCCTTGGCGGCTGTCATGATATCGGGATTAGCAAAGAGGACCGCGTCATCCTTACCGATCAGCAGGTAGGAGAGGAATACGGGATTGCAGTCCACATCGGCGCCGCGCATATTGAGAATCCACGCGATATCGTCAAGAGAGGTGACGATATGATGCGTGCAGTCTTTCTTCTCCATCTCTGCTCTGATCGCCGCGAGTTTCTCGGACGCTTCAAGACCTGCATATTTAGTCTCAAGCACAAATACAGGCTCGGCGGAAAGCGCGGGGCGGCCGGTCCAGACCTCTGCGCACAGATCGACGTCAAAACGTATCGAAGAGCCTGTCTTCTTAGTAACTTCCTCAAATTCCTGACCTTCGCCCACGGAGAATACGCGTCCGTCAAAACCGAGCACGCTGCTTGAAGTCAGATGATCATTCAGGAACTCGGGGATCGTGGGTACGCCCTCCTCGAGCATCTTCATGAGCTCGATATCGCTGCCTTTGAGTTCTTCGGCAGCCTGGAGGAAATAGCGTCCGTCGGTCCAGAGATAAGCGCCGTCGGCGGTCACAACGAGGGTTCCGTTCGAGCCTGTGAAGCCGGAGAGGAATTCCCTGCATTTAAAATGAACTCCGACATATTCCGAGTTATGGTAATCTGAGGTCGGAACCACGTAAATATCGATATTTTCTCTTTTCATAAGCGCCCTTAAGGCGTTGATGCGTTCTTTTATCATAAAACGTTCTCCTTAAAGTATTTACTGCGAAAGCGGGCTTTGTAAGTCCAAAAATCATTATAGCAATTGATTTTTATTTGTAAAATAGTAAAATATTAAAATATAATGAAGTAATATTGTTTACCATGTGAATTGCAGCGAGGCATATTATGAATAACATTCTGATGATCATGCTCTGTCTTTTTCTTATAATCTGCGCTGTGGTCGTAAGCTTTACGAAGAGCACGCTTTCGGCCATAGTCATTTTTTCCGCATACAGTCTTGTAATGGCCATAATCTGGATACTCATGGAATCCCCCGATCTCGGCATCACAGAAGCCGCGGTAGGAGCGGGTGTAACGGGTATCCTGTTTTACGCTACGCTTAAGAAGATCAACCAGATCGACCTGGATTTTGAGCCCGAGATGAAGAAAGCACCTCAGAACCCGACAGGAGATGACACGAAAAATGACTAAGAAAAAGAATTCTTATCTTCCGGAAAAAAAGATCGCGAAGGTCAGCATGTTGTTTAAGGTCATAGCTGTCATCATGACCTGCATCCTGTTCTTCGCGCTGCTGATGACCGTGCTCGATCTGCCCGAGATAGGTCTTCTGTCAAATCCGGACAATAACGAAGTAGAGGTCAGATATGTCGAAAAGGGCATTGAAGAGACCGGCGCGGTCAATACCGTGGCAGGCATGATACTTGATTACAGAGCTTTCGATACCTTCGGAGAGTCGAACGTGCTCTTCGCGGCCACGATATGCGTGACCGTCATGCTGAGAGTCAGCGCGAAGCGCAAAAGAGAGGACGGAACCACGGTATTCGACGACAGGGACCGCTTCTATGAGCCCAGGCATGACGCGATATTGAGGATCGCTTCGATCATCCTGATCCCTATCATCATGGTATTCGGGATCTATGTTATCTTAAACGGACATATTTCGCCCGGCGGAGGCTTCTCGGGCGGAGCCATCCTGGGAGCGGGATTCATCCTGTACCTGAATGTGTTCGGCTTTCATAAAACAGAGCGGTTCATGAACGCGCAGACCATTAAATGGATCACGTTCTCGGCGCTGATGGTCTACTGTCTCGCGAAGAGCTACTCGTTCTTTACCGGCGCGAACCATCTCGAATCGCATATTCCGCTCGGCACACCGGGAGCCATCTTAAGCTCCGGACTGATATTGATACTTAATATCTGCGTAGGCATGGTCGTTGCCTGCACGATGTATTCGTTTTACGCGCTTGTAAGGAGAGGCAGGATATAATGTACGAAACAATCATGAACCATTTGACGGATGTGGTATCGGTGATACTCTTTATCATCGGTTTTGCCAATCTGCTCCTTCACAGGAATATGATCAAAAAGATAATCGGCCTGAACATCATGGACACGGCCATTTACATGCTGCTCGCGTCACAGGGATATATTAAGGGACTTAAGGCGCCTATCATCGTGGACGGCGTGACCGACGCTTCCGTGTATATAAACCCGATCCCGAGCGGACTTGTGCTCACGGGCATCGTTGTTTCGGTCAGCGTAACGGCGCTCATGCTTTCGATGACGATACGCATGTACAGGGAATATCACACTCTTGACCTTGATCTGATACTGATGCAGATAAGGAAGAAGGATCTGGCATAATGGACTTTATCAACAACTTTCCGTTTTTCTCAATAATGCTCTGCATGTTCAGCGCGATAGTGACATTTGTGCTGAACGGCAGATACGCGAGGCACCTGACGAGGATCGTTCTGGGGCTTGTTATCGTATTGTCTTCGATACTGCTGATAAAGCTGCATATGAACGGAGAGTCCTTCGTGTATTACATGGGACATTTCCCGGCCCCCTGGGGCAATGAGATACGGGCGGGAGAGCTCGAGGCCATACTTGCCGTGTTCGTATCGCTGATCGCGTTCTTCGCGGTGCTGGGCGGCCTTAACGCGATCCTCGAGGACGTGGAAGAAGATAAGCAGAATCTTTATTTCATCCTTGTGGACATGATGGTGGCGTCGCTGCTCGCGATGATCTACACGAACGACCTGTTCACCGCTTACGTTTTCATCGAGATCAATACGATCGCCGGCTGCGGCCTGATAATGATCAGACAGCTCGGCAAATCGATAGTTACCGCCGTGCGCTACATGGTCATCAGCCTTGTGGGATCGGGACTTTTCCTGATAGGCGTTTCGCTGCTGTATACGATCACCGGACACCTGCTGATGTCAAACATACAGGAAGCAGTCGCGGATATCGCCGCGCATGATACTTACAAGACAACACTTACAGTGATAATTGCCTTGATGTCAGTCGGACTCGCGATCAAATCGGGACTTTTCCCGTTCCATTCGTGGATCCCGGAGGCATACGGGAACTCAAACGCATGCTCGAGCGCGCTGCTTAGCTCCGTTGTTTCAAAGGGTTATATTTTCCTGCTGATCAAGATATATTTCAGAGTCTTCGGAATAGAAGTCGTGAGGAATTCAAGCGTACTGAACATCCTCTACGCGTTCGGAGTCGTGGCGATCATACTCGGATCGGTGCTCGCGATACGAGAGAAGAACATCCGCAAGATGATCGCGTATTCATCGGTGGCTCAGATCGGCTATATCTACATGGGCATCGGAATCGGCACCACGATAGGCTTTGTGGCCGCGATATTCCATATTTTCGCGCATGGATGCACAAAGGCTCTGCTGTTCATTTCCTCGGCGGAATTCACTGAGGGTTCACATTCAAAGCGATACAGCGAGATGTACGGACTCGGCCACAAGTTTAAGGCGTCGGCACTGTGCTTCTCGGTCGGAGCCGTCTCGATGGTCGGCTTCCCCCTGCTTGCCGGATTTATCTCAAAGGTCTGGTTCGCGAAAGCCGGTATAGATTCCGACGGCAAGATGCTCGTGACACTGATTGCCCTTGCTGTTTCGACGCTGCTGAACTGCGTATATTTCCTGCGCGCCGTTGTTATCCTTTATTCCGAAAACAGAATATCGGAGAGCACGGAAGCTCCTTATTTCTCCGGAGCTGTGCAGGAGAGACCGGCGAAGGTGCAGTATTTCATCGCGATCGCCGCGCTTACGGTGCTGAATTTCACTCTCGGCATCGCAGCGGGACCGATCATGGATATCATTGAAAAAGGTCTGGAATTATTTAACTGATGTGAGGTGCAATATAGTGAGCGCATTATTGATTCTTTCATCCATACTTTTCCCGATAATAGCGGGCGTGCTCCTGTTCATGATAAAGCCTTTGAAGGAAGATAAGGCCAGGAACGTCTATGTGGGCTGCATGCTCGTAGTATCGAGCATTATCACGCTGTGCTGCCTTTACGCCGCGGGCGGGAGCGTTACGCTCTGGTCCGTTACGGAGAATGTCAGCATCGGACTGCGCGCCGACGGGCTCTCAAAGATATTCGGAACGCTGATGAGCCTCATGTTTACCGTGGTCGGCTTCTACGCGATGGGGTACATGGAACACGAAGAGCACAAGAACCGTTTCTTCGCGTTCTATCTGATGGTGTTCGGTGTCCTGAACGGTATCTATCTTTCGTCGAACCTTCTGACCATGTATCTGTTCTATGAGATGATGACGCTGATCTCGCTGCCTCTCGTTCTTCACGAGCTGACAGAAGAGGCGATCGACGCGGGCAAAAAGTACCTGTACTATTCGATCGCGGGAGCGTTCCTTTCACTCGTGGCTATATTCCTGATCTATACATATGCGGGCTCATACAGCTTCACCGGAGGCGGTATCATCGATCCCGCTAAGGTCGCGGGGCATGAGAACCTTCTGCTGGCTTTCGTTCTGCTCGCGATCATCGGTTTCGGCTGTAAGGCAGGTCTTTTCCCTCTGCATGACTGGCTGCCCACCGCGCATCCCGTGGCACCCGCGCCCGCGTCGGCAGTACTTTCCGGCGTTATCACAAAGTCGGGCGTTATAGCGATCATCAGAGTCGTATTCTACAGTGTCGGAGCTGATTTCATAAGAGGCACCTGGGTTCAGTACACATGGATAATACTCACTCTGGTTACCGTATTCCTTGGCTCGATGATGGCTTATCTCGAAAAGGGCTTAAAGAAAAGACTCGCATATTCGTCGGTCAGCCAGGTGTCATACGTTCTATTCGGACTCTCGACGCTTCATCCGCTGGGATTCCTTGGCGCGCTGCTTCATGTGATATTCCATTCGATAATTAAGGACGATCTCTTCCTTGTGGCCGGTGCGATCATTCATCGGACAGGTATTACGGTTGTCGATGGATTAAAGGCTATCGGAAAGCGCATGCCTATCACGATCTGGGGCTTTACGTTCGCTTCGCTGGCGCTCATCGGAATCCCGCCTTTTACCGGTTTTGTGAGCAAATGGTTCCTCTGCAGCGGCGCTCTTGACGCGAATATCGGTGCGGCCGGATATATCGGCCCCGTAGTTCTTCTCGTCAGCGCGCTCCTGACCGCGGGATACCTGCTTCCGATCACGATCGACGGATTCTTCCCCGGACATGATTTTGATACGACGGGCCTTGAAAAATGCGAACCGGCACCTGTCATGCTTGTTCCGATAATCATTCTTTCGCTGCTCGCGCTTGTGTTCGGTATGTTCCCGGGCTTCATTGAGAACGGGATCATGAACGTTATTTCCGAGATAGGTCTTTGATGCATAGGAGAGTATAAAATGCCTTCATTTTTGATCTTAGTCACGGTGCTGCTGCCTGCGCTGACCGGTGTAGCACTGCTCATATTTCCCAAGATAGGGAACAGGGCGAGGAATACGGCGATACTTGTCGAATCGCTGATAAATCTGGCTCTGGTCCTACTTGTGGTGCTTAAAGGCCCGGACGGAGAATTCGTGATCTTCAGACTGCTCGACGGCCTCGATCTCGCTCTCAGGGCCGACGGTCTCGGACGTTTCTTCGCCGTTATGGTTTCGGCACTCTGGCCGCTCACATTGCTGTACGGATTCGAGTATATGGAGGAAGAGGAGAGACAGAACAAGTTCTTCGGCTTCTTCATGATGACGCTCGGAGCGGTGCTCGGCATCGCTTTCGCGAGCGACATATTTACGATGTATGTGTTCTATGAGTTCCTGACTCTGTGCACATTCCCTCTGGTAATGCACGAGATGACGGACGAAGCCATGAAGGCGGGACGCCATTATCTTACATACATGCTTGGCGGCGCGTCGTTCGCGTTTGTCGGAATAATCGTTTTGTTCATGAACGGCACCGATATGACTTTCAGGCTCGGAGGCGGAGTGGTGCCCGGCACGGTGAGCAAAGGCGTGCTCATATTCGTATTTTTCATGATGTTCTGCGGCTTCTCGGTAAAGGCTGCCATGATGCCTTTCGGGAAATGGCTGATCGGCGCCGCTGTGGCGCCCATGCCCGTAACCGCGCTTCTGCATGCGGTAGCGGTCGTTAAAGCAGGTTCATTCGCCGTTATCAGGCTTATATATTATGTTTACGGGACCGAGCTTATTCGCGGGACCTGGGCCCAATACGCGTCCATCGCGCTGTGCGCTATGACGATACTCTACGGATCGATGATGGCCGTAAAGGAACCTCACCTGAAACGCAGGATGGCATATTCGACGATAAGCAACCTGAGCTACATCCTGTTCGGAGCCTGCATCATGACTCCGATGGGCATGTACGCGGCGCTCATGCATACCGCGGCGCACGCGGTCACGAAGATCGCCCTGTTCCTGAGTGTCGGCGCGATCATGCATGTTACAGGGAAATGCTATATTTACGAGATCGACGGACTCGGGAAGCGCATGAAGGGCATTTTCATATGTCTGATCTTCGGAGCTCTTTCGATCATCGGAGTACCGCAGTTCATGGGCTTTAACAGTAAGATAAGCCTTCTGAGGGCTTCGATAGACGGAGGCGGAGTCATGGACTATGTCGGCGCCTTCGCGATCATCATCTCGGCGCTGCTGACAGCCGTTTATCTGCTGAACATTCTTATCCGCGGATATTTTCCGAAGGATAACGCGAAATGCGACCGCTTCGAGGAATGCCACGATCCGGGCTGGAGAATGATGTTCCCCGTAGGACTCGCGTCCGCAGTCACTTTGATACTCGGTATCTGGTGGCAGCCGCTTTCGTCTTATCTTAAGACGGTTTCGGGATTACTTTAAGCAGGAGTTTTAGAAATGACTGGAAACGTATTTCTGCTTTTACTCATATTGTGGCCGTTTGTTTCGTCACTTTTTATCTTCCTTTCGGGAGCGAATAAAAAGAGGACGGAGATGATCGCGCTCTCTTCGACGGCAGAAGAGGCTCTGATCGCGGCCGCCGCCATATGGCTTTCGCTGACAGGACGCGGAATGCCTTATCTCAGTGTGCCCTTCGTGGAGGGGTTCGGACTCTCATTCAGGCTCGACGGATTCAGGATCGTATATCTGTGCATAACTATCATCATGTGGTTCTGCTCGACGGCATCATCGCTCCAGTATTTCGGCGACGCGAAGAACAATGTCAGGTATTACTGCCTCTCAATGTGGACATTCGCGGCGACTCTCGGCGTATTCCTTTCGGGCGACCTTCTCACGACGTTTACGTTCTTTGAGATCATGTCGCTGGCCTCGTACGCGTATGTTGCGCATACCGAGAAAAAAGACGCTATGCGCGCGGCCGAGACTTATCTGGCCGTAGCGGTCATCGGCGGTCTCGTGATGCTGATGGGACTTCTGATCGTAAACCACATGACCGGAAGCCTGGATATGGAACTGCTGAAGGAAAACTGCGAGGCGATATTCGCGTCGGGCGATCCTTCGAAGATAAAGACTCTTTACGCCGCCGGCGGATGCATACTGTTCGGTTTCGGCGCGAAAGCGGGTATGTTCCCGCTTCATATCTGGCTGCCGAAGGCTCATCCCGTGGCTCCCGCGCCCGCGTCGGCTTTGCTTTCAGGCGTACTGACAAAGTGCGGTATCTTCGGTGTGCTGATCCTCGTGCTCGAGATATTCGCTGAGAATTTTGCTTTCGGCTTTACGGTTATCCTGCTCGGCACCATAACGATGCTGCTCGGCGCGATACTTGCGGTATTCTCCGTGGACCTTAAGAGAACGCTCGCCTGCTCGTCCGTTTCGCAGATCGGTTTTATCCTGATCGGATGCGGTCTGATCCCGCTGCTCAAAGAAGAGTGCACGCTCGCGATGTCGGGCGCGATGCTCTACATGGTCAATCATTCACTGTTCAAGCTTACGCTGTTCCTGTGCGCCGCGGCGATCTACATGAACTGTCATATGCTGAACCTGAACGACCTGAAGGGTTACGGGCGCGATCTGTCGCTCTTAAAGATCCTGTTCGCGGTCGGCGCTCTCGGTATTTCCGGTGTTCCGATGCTCAGCGGCTATGTTTCGAAGACATTGATCCATGAAGGACTTGTAGAATACATTCA
>JAFZKM010000239.1 GCA_017553665.1 Lachnospiraceae bacterium | reverse complement strand
TTGGCCAGCCTCCTCTCCATCTTCTTAAGCAATGCGTCGAGGCCGAATACCATGACCAGATAGGTGATCGCCACGAGGAGCAGCGGATTTACCGCGTCATAGGTATTGTTTCTGACCAGATTGCCGGCACGGGTAAGATCGACTACAGCGACATAGCCCGCAACGGAGGTCTCCTTCAGCAGCGCGATGAGCTCATTGCCGACCGCGGGAAGGATGTATCTGACAGCCTGAGGGAAAATGATGCGCTTCGTGCACTGAAGCCTCGACATACCGAGACTCCGGCCCGCTTCCATCTGTCCCTTGTCCACGGAGTTGATGCCTCCGCGGATCAGCTCGGACATGTATGCGCTCGAGTTGATGCCGAATGTGATGATGCCGACCACGAGTCCTTCAGAGGATTTCATGATGACAAAATAGAATATCAGCAGCAGAACAACGACCGGGATACCCCTGATGACATTTACGTAAAATGTCAGGAATCCCACTATCGGCTTCATTGCCGGCACATCCTCGCCGAGATATCTGACGACCGCGATAAGGGAGCCCAGAACGATACTGATCGCCAGTGCTCCCAGCGTAATTATGATTGTGTTTTTAAAACCATCAAGCATCAGGCGGTAATAGCCTGATGCTATAAAGGTCTCGTTCAGTTTAGCAAACCATGCAGACACGATTCTGCCTCCTATCAGGGCTGGGTGTAAGGTGCCTCAAACTTTTGGAATACAGACGCGATCGTACCATCGTCCAGCAGCTTCTTGAGGATCTTGTTGATCTCACTTATCAGATCGTCATTGCCGAGCTTTGTCGCGAATCCGTAAGGCTCGGTGGTCATCGCCTCATCGAGGATGACGAGCTTGTCATCATGGGACGCGTTGTAAGAAGCAACCATCTCAGCTGCGGTCAGGTCATCGATTACCCATGCGTCAACCTTGCCGTTTACGAGCGAAAGCTCCGCGTCGCTGTTGGCAGCGTATGAATTAACCTTGTAGCCCTCCGACATACAGAATGACTCCGCCGTGGTACCGGTCTGGACAGCAACGGATTTGCCCTTAAGATCTGCCTTGCTCTTGATCGAACCGCTTTCGGTCACAACGATCGCCTGTGCCGCGAGACAGTAAGGATCGGTGAACAGAGCGTTCTTTTTGCGCTCGTCATTGGCCGTGATGCCCGAAACGCCCAGATCGAACTTGCCTGCCTGTACGCCGGGAAGTACCGACTCAAAATCCATCTGCTGGATCTCAAGCTCTACGCCGAGCTCCTTGCAGATCATGTTCAGGATATCGATCTCGATGCCGACTACGCTGCCGTCCGACTGAAGTTCCTCGAAAGGAGGGAAATCGGGGCTCGTCGCGATAACGAGCTTTCCTGCCGCCTTAATGTCGGCAACTGTCTTGCCCGAAGCCGCTGTGCTGCCTGTGTCTCCGGTTTTCTTATCGCTGCCCGAGCAGCCTGTGAATGCGGCGCACATAAGCGCAGCCGCGAGAATTAACGCGATTATCTTCTTCATAATTGTCTTTCTCCTCTGATATTGCTTTATAGTTATCTTTCCTTTTTCGTCCTGATATAAGCCGGGATCAAAGCTTTCCCTGCTCGCGGTATGCCTGAACCTTTGTGGGAAGTCCCCAGAGATTGATGAAGCCTGCTGCCTGGGCCTGGTCGTAATCGCTCTCGCCGAAGGTTACAAGATTCTCCGAGTAGAGTGAGTAAGGCGACTCCATGCCCGCAGGGATGATATTTCCCTTGTAGAGCTTCAAGGTTACGGAACCGGTGCAGTACTTGTCAGCTTCGTTCGCGAACGCGGTGAGCGCCTCCTGAAGAGGAGTATACCACTTTCCGTTGTAAATGAGATCCGCATAATCAATTGCGAGCTTCTGCTTCTCGTGGAGGGTCTCCTTGTCAACGGTGATCATCTCAAGCTGCTCGTGAGCCTTGTAAAGGATGGTTCCGCCGGGTGTCTCGTATACGCCGCGGTCCTTCATTCCTACCAGACGGTTCTCAACGATGTCGATGATTCCGATGCCGTTCCTTCCGCCGATCTCGTTAAGCTTCTCAATGATCTTCGAAGCCTTCATCTTCTCGCCGTTGATCGAAACGGGAGCGCCTGCCTCGAATCCGAGCGTAACGTACTCGGGCTTGTCGGGTGCCTGAACGGGCGATACGCCCATCTCAAGGAAGCCGGGCTTGTCATACTGGGGCTCGTTCTTGGGATCCTCAAGATCAAGGCCCTCATGGCTTAAATGCCAGAGGTTCTTATCCTTCGAATAGCTGGTCTCACGCGAGATCTTCAGCGGAACGTTATGCGCCTCAGCGTAATCGATCTCCTCATCACGCGACTTGATGTCCCACTCTCTCCAGGGAGCGATGATCTTCATGTCGGGAGCGAACCTCTTGATCGCGAGCTCGAAACGAACCTGATCGTTGCCCTTACCGGTAGCGCCGTGGCAGATGGCGTCAGCGCCCTCAGCCAGAGCGATCTCGGCAAGCTTCTTGCCGATAACGGGACGCGCGAACGCGGTTCCGAGAAGATATGTCTCATACTTCGCGTCCATCTTGAGAGAAGGGATGATGATGTCTTCTACCATCTCGTCAACGAGGTCGGCAACAATAAGCTTCGACGCGCCTGTCTTTAATGCCTTCTCCTCAAGTCCGTCAAGCTCGTCTGCCTGGCCTACGTTGCCGGCTACGGCGATGATCTCGGGATTATTGTAATTCTCCTTCAGCCACGGAATGATGATCGATGTGTCAAGTCCGCCCGAATATGCAAGTATAACCTTCTTAATGTCTTTCTTATCCATATGTATTTCCTCCATATTACTTCATGTATATTTATGCACTTCATTTGTAAATATATGCATATTATACACTTGTATATTCTTTTGTCAACCCCTCTTCCAAAGAAATTTTTGTTCTTTATAATTGGCGTCCCATGCCTTATTACCGCCGCCGCGCGCGGACAAAGAAAAGAGACCGCGTT
>JAFZKM010000238.1 GCA_017553665.1 Lachnospiraceae bacterium | reverse complement strand
GTCGTGGAGCAGGCCGGCCATCGTAACGACATTCAGCTCTTCCTTCTCGAATCCGAGCCACTTCGCGAAAATGTTGCAGATCAGCGCGACATTCACACTGTGGGCATAGGTCGGGTCATCGTAAACATGCATATTATGGAGCATGTCGAAAAGATGTATGCTGTTGTCGTTGTGCACGATAAGTGACTGTATCTCATTCAGCAGATACTCTTCGTCAATCTTTACTCTCTTCTCGATGACATCGTTCATAAAGCCCTTGATGTGCTTAACCGCCACCTCAAAGCTTGCCTTGAATTCCTTATACTCCTGACTGGCAAGGATCCTCTCGGAATAAGTCTCCTTATGAGGCTTCACCTCAGGCTCGATATCCTCAGAGTCATCCCTGATCCTGACGCTGCCTATCGAGTAAAAAACGAGTCTGTTTATGTAATTGTCCGTCAGTTTTTGGCCCCTGGCAATGATCAGCTGGTCATTCACCGAGTAAACATCCTCATCGGTGATCATTCCCGGCACAAGATCTCTGGTAAAAATTCTGGACATCTGCAAACCCCCGCATAAATGTATATGTTGAAAATAAGGGCGATTGGTGCTATACTTTTCGTGGAAACGTTTCCAGCAAAACAATAACCCATTTTGTCATTTTGATTATACACCATGAGGGCGGATTTATGAAGAATTTTTCGACATTTAAGCGTTTTTTTTGCGTTATCTGTGTCCTGACTCTGACCATCGGTCTTATCGGATGCAAAAAAGGTAAAACCGATACGGATCCGGACATTACAAGCGCACCGACATCCGCTCCTTCCGGGACGGATCTGAGCACGGCGACGCCCACTCCCGATACCGATCCCGGCTCAGCTTCTTCGGGCGGTGAAGTTGATGCTTCCGGCGAATACCTCGTGCGGGATGTGGACCTTTCCGATTACGCCGCTCTTACTTCTGCCGATAATTCACGAGTATTCTACCACATTTTCGTCGGCTCATTCTCCGATTCGGACGGCGACGGCATCGGTGATCTGCGGGGCATCATCAACCGCATCGATTATCTGAACGACGGCGATCCGAAATCCGGCAAGAGCCTCGGAGTGGAAGGCATCTGGCTCTCGCCGATATTCATGTCGCCCTCCTATCACAAATACGATACGACCGACTACTACAAGATCGACGATGATTTCGGCACCATGGATGACTTAAAAGAGCTCGCCGATCTCTGCGAAGCCCGCGGGATCAAGCTTATCCTCGACCTGGTCATCAATCACACCGGCAAATACAACGACTGGTTCGTCGATTTTAAGAACGCTCACGCCACCGGTGATACCGCAAGCCCCTACTACGATTTCTATACCTGGAACGCGACCGGTTCCGAGGGCGGACGTTCATTCCAGCGCATACAGGGTTCCGATCACTTTTACGAGTGCAATTTCAGCGGCGACATGCCGGAACTGAATTACGACAATCCTGCCGTATATGACGCGATGCTCGAGGTGGCACGATATTACCTTGAGGATATCGGCGTCGACGGTTTCCGCTTCGACGCGGCAAAATACATCTACTTCGGCGAAAACAAACGCAGCGGCGAGTTCTGGGTGCGCTACATGAACGATCTGCGCGCGATCAACCCGGATGTCTATACGGTTGCCGAGGTATGGGACGCTGATTCCGTTGTTCTTAATTACGAACCCGCGCTCGACTGCTTCAACTTCTCCATGGCGCAGGCCGAAGGAATGATCGCCTCCGCCGCAAAAAAAGGAGATGTAAATACCTACACCTCCTACATTGAGTATTATCTGGGCAATATCCGCGAAAAGCGTTCATCCGCTTCGCTCGTTTCATTCATTGCGAATCACGATATGGACCGCGCCGCGGGTTACCTCACGAACATCACCGGCTACGCCAAAATGGGCGCCTCCCTCTATCTTCTGAATCCGGGTTCATCCTTCATCTACTACGGCGAAGAGATCGGAATGAAGGGCTCCCGCGGCTCCGCGAACACCGACTCGAACCGGCGTCTCGCGATGCTCTGGGGCGACGGCGATACCGTTAAGGATCCCGTAGGGACGACGTTTGAAAAGGATAAACAGTCGAACGGAACCGTTGCCGAGCAGATCGGCAGATCCGACAGCCTGCTGAGCCACTACAAACAGCTGATCCTCATCCGCAAGGCAAATCCCGAAATAGCTTCAGGCGAGTATCACGCGCTTAAGATCGAAGGCTCCAAGGCCGGCGGATTTGTATCGACGCTTAACGGCAGCGCGGTCGCCGTATTCCACAACACTACCGGCAGCACGGTGACTGTCGATCTCGGGGCGCTTTGCTTCACGGACGGTTCCCCGATAACATCACTGTTCAATACGGCTTCAGCCAAAGTGACCGCCGCGGTTTACTGTGAAATGGCGATAGATCACAAGGACGTATCGCTGGAGGGAACGGTGCTTACGCTGCCCGCGCAGAGCTCAGCAATACTCAGATAAAGATTTTCTCAAAGACAATAACGCCCGTGGCGGTATTCCGCCACGGGCACTTTGTATACTTTTTCATAATGTAGTCATACCTCAAAACCACTTCGGCATGACCGTGAACCGCGCGTCATCCTTTAACCGATCCGCCAGTAACACCCTCAACATAGTACCTCTGCAGGCACATGAAGAGTATCGTGATAGGGATCGCGATGAGTACGCCGCCCGCGCAGAACATCGTGTATCTGGATCCGATCTGGTCACGTGACAGCCATGACCACAGACCTACGGCTACGTTCATGCCCTTAGGATTACCGAAGGAGATGAATCGAGCGAACAGGAAGTCTGCCCAGGGTCCCATGAAGGCTGTAAGTACGGTATAGATAACGATAGGCTTCGCAAGAGGCATGATAACCTTGAAGAATACCTGCATCCTGTTTGCGCCGTCGATCCTGGCCGCCTCATCGAGAGACATCGGGATCGTATCGAAGAAGCCCTTTGAGATGTAATATCCCATACCGGATGACGCCGTATAAACAAGTATAAGTCCGGGGACCGCGTTCTCCTGGGTCAGGCCCAGATCCTTAAGGATCCAGTAGAGGATCAGCATTCCGAGAATGCCGGGGAACAGGCCGATGACCAGCATGAACTTCATCAGTGCCTTACGCATCTTGAAACGGAATCTCGAAAGCGTATAGCTCATGCACAGTACCATAAATGTGTTAACTACGGCTACGACCAGTGAAATAATGAGCGTGTTCTTAAACCATATCGAGAAATCGCAGAGCTCGGGGTTAAAGAGATTGATATAGTTCTGAAGGCCCCATTGCTTGGGGATAACATAGCCTACCTGGCCGGTCTTCTCCACTCTGAACGACTGCAGAACGATGCACACAAAGGGAGCCAGCCAGACAATGCTCATGGCTATCAGTATAAGATATATTATTCCGTTAGAGATCCGGGTTTTGGCTTTCATGCCAAGACTGTTTTTTTCTTTTGCCATTATGCCATATCCCCCTCATTCTTATTGGACCCGAGCCTGTTGTAAACAGTCAGGGTAAACGCGGTAACAATGACGAACAGCACGATACTTATAACCGAAGCAAAATAGTACAGCGACTCTGTTCCGGTCGTGATCTTGAACAGCCATGTGATCAGCAGGTCCGTCTTTCCGACGCCGCCGGCCGAAGTCGGTGCTTTCGTGTTGATAGGACCTCCTCCCGACAACAGGTAGATAACATTGAAGTTATTCATATTGCCCGTAAAGCTGGTGAGCAGGTAAGGTGCCGTAACGAACAGCATGTAAGGCATCGTGATAAATCTGAACTGCTGGAAAGGAGTAGCTCCGTCTATTCTCGCCGCCTCATAGAGATCCGACGGGATATTCATCAGGATACCGGTGGCGATCAGCATCAGAGAAGGGATGCCGACCCAGAGGTTGAGTACCAATACCAGGATCCTGGCAGACAGCGGTTCTCCCCAGAAATTGATCGCTTTATCGATCCATCCCCAGTTCAGCAGCAGAGCGTTTACAAGTCCGTCCTGATCGAAGAGCTTCGCAACGTACAAGAGCGAAATGAACTGCGGAATAGCGATCGTCATAACAAGGATCGTACGCCAGAGTTTTTTGAATTTGATGCCCTTCTTATTGATCATAAGAGCAACAAGGATTCCGAGGATATAGTTACTGAAGGTCGCGATTATTGCCCAGACAATGGTCCATCCGAGAACCCGGAGCAACGTGCCGAGATAGGAAATGGAACCCGATCCGCTCGCGGTCGAGAACATGGTCTTGAAATTCTCAAAACCTACCCAGTGGAAAAGGCTGGTTATGTATCCGTCATGCGCGCCGTCAAAGTTGGTGAACGCGATCAGGATCATAAAGACGATCGGCATAAAGGTAAATACCGTAATTCCGATCATGGGAAGAGTAAGCAGTGTCTTGTAGAACTTCTCGTCAACCAGTGAGCGGAGATCGTCTCTGAATGTATTTACTTTCTTACCCTGCGCTTCTTTTTCCTGCGCGTCGTAAGCTGCCTTTATGTTCGAAGCCCAGGTAAAAATGAAAGCGATGATAAGAAATACAGTCAAAATACCGTAGAGCAGTATTTTGAACGAATTGTCATTGTAAGTAACCTGCTCGGTCGTACGTCCGAGAACCTTAACAACTTCCTTGGTAGGTCCTACCTTACCGAGCGAGGGGAGCATGGAGATCCAGTATGCTCCGTGATAGATCATGTACCAGATAAACAGTCCTTCAAAAAAAAGGAAGATCACACCCCTTGCGATCTGCTTCCTGGCAAAGCATCCGGTACCCATGATAACTGCGGAGAGCTTTGTCCAGATATCTCCCCTGATAAAGGATTTGAACAGTCCCGCCGACTCGGGTATAGCCGGATTCACACTATGAACTTGTTCTGCGCTATTTCCCATAAGTTTTCAACCTTTCCCGTACCCAATAGTGTCAATTGCCCGTTTTTTACAACAATCGGGTTGGAGCGAAAACCGCCCCAACCCTGAATAAAACTCTAAGAGATAAGATTACTTTGTGAAGGTGATGATGCCTGTGGTCGAATCGAAGGTGATGGTGTAAGTACCGTCCTCGGTAACCGCAAGGTTAGCGCCGTCTCTTGCGCCGTCAGCACCGTAGTTGATATCCCATGAATGAGCCTTACGAACCTTGAACTCATCGCCGGCCTTAAGCTCTACGCCTTCAAGAACATAAGTGATACCGTCTTCCTGGATGGACATCTCATAATCCTTATTCCAGCCGGAATCAAGGAACGCGCCTACAACGCCCCACTCAAGATAGCTGGTCTTCTCAAGAGTAAGAGAAGCCTCGGTCTTGTCAGCGTTAACAACGAACTTAACGAAGTAGTAGCCGTCTGCCTCAACAGCGAGGTTAGCGCCGTCACGCTTTCCGTCTCCGCCGAAGTTGACGTCCCAGCCGCCGCCCTGGCGTACCTTTAACTCGTCGCCTGCCTTAAGAGCAAGAGCGTCGGAATAATAGGTCTCGTCGCCGGTCTCGGGAACTCTGTTCATAGCGTAGTCATTTGACCAGTTGGAATCAAGGAAGGAACCTACAACACCCCATGCTTCCTTCTCATCGGAAGTCATGTTGATGGTTGCGCGGCACTGATCCTCATAGTTCTGAAGAAGAGCCTTAAGGGCTGCGTCGGAACCGTCGGACTCGCCGATACCTGCGCCGAGCGCGTTTCCGATATCCCACCACTTACCGCTAACGGTGCCCTGAGGCTTAGCGAAAGGAGCCTGAGCTGCAAGAGCTACAAGGCCGGGGATCTCCTGGATCTCAGGGCTCTGCTGAGCCTCAAGGTTTGAAGGACCCCACTGAAGGTCTGCGTTCTGAAGTCTCTGTAACTGGCACTCCTTGCCGGATAAGTACTCAGCAAGAATGGTAAGGCAGATAGCCTTTGTTCCGTCTGTCTGGGGCTTTACGCCGAGGATCTTGGATCCGCAGAAGGAACCGATCTGATAGGTCTTGCCGTCTACAGTGTAGGTAGGAAGCTTAGCTGCGCCGAGGTTGTCACCAAGGATCTGCTTTGCTTCGCCGTTTGCCCAAGGTCCGCATACAAGCGCGCCTGCGGGGATGGCTGCATCAAATGCAGAGATCTGATCCGAATCAACCCAAACACCGCTGGATGTGATCTGGTAGATACCCTTTGCCGCGATGAGTCCCTTATCGGAATTGAATGTATCGTTAAGTCCTACATAGTTGCCGTCTTCATCAGCTTCCCATGTGCTGTCGCATCCTGTGCCGAAGAACCAGCCTGCTACATACCAGCCGTTCTTAAGAGGAGCCGCGAATGTTCTTCCTGCTGCCTTACAAGCATCGATAACGCCCTGAACGGTCTTAGCCTGCTCTTCGCTTACAACGCTCTTGTCGTAGAAAAGGAAGTAGCCGTTATCGGAAGTGATCGGGAATCCGTAAAGAGCATCGCCCGAAGTAACAGCTGCAACAGCGCCGTCATCGTTGCTGGTCTTTACGAAATTAGCTGCTTCGTCATCGAGCTTTAAGAGAGCGCCCGCAACGATAAGTCTGGAGATCTGGTCCTGAGCGAAGTTGTACAGGTCAGCGCCTGCCTCAACGTCAGTGATCATCTGTGTAGCAGCGTCAGCCTCGGAAACAGCCTCAACAGCTGCGTTGAACTTAATGCCGTCGGTATTGGAAGCGTTGAAAGCCTCAACCTGCTGCTTTCTTAAAGGAACTTCCTTCTCGGGGCACCAGATGGTGATGTCGTACTCATACTGAACTGTGTTTGTGCTGCCCGCATCGGTCTTGCCTGAATCGGTCTTGCCTGAATCAGTCTTGCCGGTGTCGGTTGTGCCGGTGTTGGTCTTGTCTCCGGTATTGTCACCCGTGTTGGTCTTCTTGCTGCATGCAGCGAGAGAAAGAACCATTACAAGCGCAAGAACCAGAGCCAGAACTCTTGTAATTTTCTTCATAAAAAGCATCCTCCTGATATAATATCTATGATATCGTTCGCAATCGGAAAAACCGACTGGAAACGTTACCAGCGATCAAATTGTACAAATAAATC
>JAFZKM010000027.1 GCA_017553665.1 Lachnospiraceae bacterium | reverse complement strand
TTTCACTTCAATCCCGACCAGATGATGTTCTGAACATTATAGAGTCCTCTGGCGTCCCATGTTGAGCCGTCTTTCCACGGCACAAACCAGGCGGCGACGATGTCCTCGACGGGATCTATGTCGATAGAACAGGAACCTGAGCCCTCATGCATGTATGAGCCTGCTGAATAAGTCCAGGGAAGGCCTTTTCTCATGTCAAATCCGATTCCGTAGCCTCTGTCGGGTTCATTCGCGCCCCAGCAGGTATCCGGAATGTTAAAGAGCTGGTGCGTGGTCATCTTCTCCAGCGCTTTTCTCCCGAGGATATGCTGTCCGTTCCACGTGCCTTTGTTAAGAAGCATCATTCCGTACACAGCCAGTTCGCGGCTATTGGATACAAGCCCGCCTGCTGTCTTCGGAATACGCTTGAAGATTGCTTCTGCCGGATTGGGATCTTCAAACACCGAATGATCCCCTTTGAGTACACCTTCTTTCAGCTGCTTGAAGCGCTCATTTCGAACGTACTGCTTTTCGATACGCTTCGCGACCTCATCGTAGTCCGCAGTCTCAGGGAAATAAGTCTCGCAAAGGCCTAACGGCTTCACGATATTGTCCATGATATAATCTTCCGCACGCATCCCAGAAATACTGCTGACCAACTCTCCAAGGATCGCAAATCCGAAAGAGCAGTATGCCCATTCCGTCCCGGTGGCCGTACGGAGTCCCGGCGATGTGCCTGCTGCCATCCAGTCGAAATCATCCGGCTTCCCACCGTTCTTAAGGTGCATCGCATACGCGTCATATACCAGATCCCAGGCATTCTTCGGCGTCACCTCGGGATAACATCCGCCGTCGGGGAACAGTCCGGAAGTGTGCGTGAGCAGATGCCAGACAGTGATCTTGTCGAAAGGCGGCTTATTGAAATGGTCATAAAACTCTCCGAGCCGCTGGTCAAGCCTTAAATATCCGTCCTCAACAAGCTTCATGACCGCTATCGCGCAGAACGTCTTAGTGATCGAAGCCAGCCCGAAGGTCGTCTCGGGCTGCATCTGAACGCCTTCATCCACGGCGCTTCCGCCGCCGATCGCCGCGTTTGCAATGATCTTTCCCTTATGCGCAATGGTATACTGGGCACCGTTTATGACGCCCATATCTATAAGTCTGTCCAGATGTTCGTTCAGGACCTGAAGTCTTTCGGAATCATATCCCGTTTCCTCAGGTCTGCAGTCGGTTGCCCCAAATCTTACTTCTCTCATACGTTTCCTCCCCTATACTGTTATTTCGGTGCATGACAAACCAGTCCCGTGTTTCCGTTTCCGTAACAGATCTAGTATAACGTATCAGGACAACTCCTTCAATATTGTTTTATTTCTCCGGATCCCTCATCGTTCCGATGAACAGCGGGATATTCGCTTCCGTGTCGATCAGCATGTAAATGAACGGACGGGTGAGATATACCTCCTTCATCTCCTCCGGTGAAAAGATACCGCCGTAAGTAATGGTAGCCGCGGTCGCGGCACCTGCCTGCGTCCCGTTTTCATCCAGAGAGATGAAGGTTTTATGCACGACCTTGTTTATGTAGATACTCTGACCTTCGTAGGTTCCGAGGCTGCCAAATTCAGCCTTTTCCCCGTCAAACGCGCGAGTCATGCCCATTTCCCTGAGTATGTCCGCCATAGCGTCTATCGAGTATTCTGTCGTAAACTTCGGCATCGAGGTCGATACGGTGCACTCCCCGGCATTTGAGATCATTGACGCAAGATTCTCGCCGCTCAGGGCTTCTAGGTATTCTTCGGGTGTCAAGCCTTCATTGGGAAGTATCGCGGCAAATGCGTATTTTCCGCCTTTATACGGTTTGATAAAGCCCCTGGAATTCTCATCCTCAATATAAAGATGCTCCAATCCCTCCAGGAAAGCTACCTGCTTTTTCTCTCCCTCCGACGTCGTGAATGTGTCTTCCTTTATCTGTATCTCGCTGTAAGGCTCCTTCCATTTCGCGTCAAATGCCGTCGCGTTCACCAGACACATGATCGCCGACTCATCGAGCTTATCCAATATCTGCGGGATCATGGCGTCCGTTTTTTCATTAACCCAGTTATTTATATCACTCAGAGTTGTCAGGTCAAACGGCGCCGCATATATATCCGCGCAGTAATAATCCGCATTTTTCTGCAGGAAATCGGTATTCACCGTAAATTTGGGATCTGTTTTGAACCAGATCGCGTTCGCGAGCTTTAAAGACCCCTCCTTTTTGATCCTGTTCGAAAGCGTCTGCAGGTAAATATTCGCGAAAACGTTCAGCTTTTCGACAGACATTCCGAGCACATCCTCTGCTTCATTAAGTGTTTTTCCGTCCATTCCGTTTGAAGTCATAGAAAGTGCGAGCATCACCGAAATAGGCGAAACCAGCGTGTTTGTCTCACCGATTATGTTCCTGTCGCAGGTTCTGTACAGTCTTACAGCGAAATCGCTCACTTCCCTGCTGTATGCGTCCGCTTTTTTGCCCATCTCTGATTTTCCGGGTGTGATCCCCTGCATAAGGTCAGCCGCCTCCGCAAGCACCACGCCCGTTTTTGTTCCGTTGTCATGAGGGAACAGCTTCATCGCTGAAACAAACGCGACAAGGCATAGGCACGCTGCTGCCGCTGTCCAGTATATCCACCGCGGTACCGCTCTTTTCTTCATCCGTATTTTACCCTGATCCGCTTTTGCTTCCGCGACCAGGCTGTCATCTACATCACCGATCAGATCGATCAGATCATCTGCTTTCATCAATATCCCTCCTTTTCGAGTCTTGCGCGGAGTCTTCCTCTAATCCGGTAAAGCATGGAT
>JAFZKM010000237.1 GCA_017553665.1 Lachnospiraceae bacterium | reverse complement strand
CGGGGAAGCGAAACGCCCGGATAAGGGATTCCGTAGCCCATCGTATCGCAGGCACGGATCTTGATCGGGATGCCGCTCTCATCCGAAAGCTTGCGGAGCTCGGTCGCGAACGGGATAACGAAGCCGTAGAAATCGGCACGGGTCAGATCCTCAAAGTGGCAGCGGGGACGAAGTCCGGCCTCGATGCACTCCTTAACGATGCCCATGTATTTGTCGAGAGCCTGCTGACGCGTAAGGCCCATTTTATTGAAAATATGATAGTCGGAGCAGGAAACGAGTACGCCGGTCTCCTTGATGCCCAGATCCTTTGCCAGTTCGAAATCCTGCTTTGAGGCGCGGATCCAGGTCGTGATCTCGGGGAATTCATAGCCGAGTTCCATGCACTGAACCGCTGCGTCCCTGTCTTTCTTGGAATATACGAAGAATTCTGTCTGACGGATCATGCCCTTGGGGCCGCCGAGACGGTGAAGCATCTTATAAATATTCACCATCTGCTCTGTGGTATACGGCGTACGTGACTGCTGTCCGTCACGGAAACTGGTGTCCGTGATAAAGATATCTTCAGGCATATCCGCGGGAACCTTGCGGTAGTTGAAGGCAATCTTGGGGATTTCCGTGTAGGGATAGATCTCGCGGAAAAGCTCGGGCTCCGGAATATCCTGGAGCTGATATGAATAGGGATCCTGCTCGAGCAGATGCGTATTCGGATTAAGTGTTAATGAGCTCACACGATGCATACTATCGACCTCCAAACTAATAATTATTCATTAATCTTTATATTTATATAATAATATACACTAATACATAGATTCATTTTTGTCAATTTTATTTTGCTCCGGGGAGTGAAATTTTTGAAAAAACAGGGTATAATGTAAAGAGACGCAAGTCTGACGCAAAACTAATAATATACATTTGAAAGTAATAAACAGAGGAATAATGGAAACGATCATTAAAAAAATAGACGCGGAAAATATGACATCCCGCGATTTCGAGGAGGCTGCCCGGCTTCTGCGCGAGGGGAAGCTGGTCGCGTTCCCTACCGAAACGGTTTACGGACTGGGCGGGGACGCATACGATCCGACCGCTTCAGCGCGGATCTACGCGGCGAAGGGACGCCCCTCGGACAATCCGCTGATCGTGCATATCGCGGATATCTCGGAGCTGGCGAAGCTGTGCGTGGATGTGCCCGAAGAGGCTTATACTCTCGCTGATAAGTTCTGGCCCGGTCCGCTCACGATGATCATGAAGAAAGCGGAATGTATCCCGAAGGAGACGACGGGCGGACTTTCGACCGTGGCGATCAGAATGCCCTCGCATCCGATCGCGAGAAGGCTGATACAGGAGGCGGGACTTCCGATAGCGGCGCCGTCGGCGAACGCGTCGGGCAGGCCCAGCACGACGAAAGCGGAGCATGTTATCGAGGACCTGAACGGCAGGATAGAGATGATCATCGACGGAGGTTCGTCGGATATCGGACTTGAGTCCACGATCGTCGACCTGACAGTCAGACCGGCGCAGATACTGCGTCCCGGATATATCACGATAGAGATGCTCAAAGAGGTCATACCCGATATCGTCTATGACCGGGCAGTCTTAAAGCATGAGAAGAACGATAATATCGTCGCGCGCGCGCCCGGTATGAAATACAGGCATTACGCGCCGAAGGGAGAGCTCGTGATCTTTGAGGGCGAGCCTGAGAACGTTATGAACGCGGTCCTTAAGGCGACCGAAGAGAAGCTTTCGAAGGGCTATATAGTCGGGATCCTCGCGAGCGAAGAATTCGCGGGCGATTATGTGTCGAGGATCAGCAGGAAGTGGCCGGTTCTCGGAGCCGGAGTAAACGGCAGGGGCGAACCGTTCGCGCTGATAGAAGTCGTGGGTTCGAGAGATAACGAAGAAACGATCGCGGCAAACCTCTTTGACAAGCTCAGGGATTTCGACACGAAGGGCATTCCCTACATTTTCGGAGAGTGCTTCCCGGGTGATAATCTGGGAGCGGCAATTATGAACCGGCTCGTAAAGGCGGCAGGGTATCATATCGAGAAGGTGTGACCAACGCGGCATCATTCCGTACGATCATCGGAAGATGCGCGGAAAAATAAATATTCTACATGGGTAGAAGAAACGGAGGAATTATGATAGCAATCGGAAGTGACCATGCGGGATACGGATTGAAGCAGATCGTGATACAGCATCTGGATGATCTGGGGATCGCTTTTAACGACTACGGAACCTACAGTTCCATGTCTTGCGATTACCCTGACTTCGCGGAAGCCGTATGCCAGGCGATCATGAAGGGCCAGGCTGACAAAGGCATCCTTATCTGCGGTACCGGACTCGGAATGTCCATGGCGGCAAACAGACACAGAGAGATCAGAGCGGCCCTGTGCGATAACTGCTACAGCGCGAAGGCCACACGTGAGCACAATGACGCGAATGTTCTCTGCATGGGCGCGAGAGTGCTCGGAGAGGGGCTTGCGATACAGATCGTTGATACCTTCCTTGAGACGGAATTCTCGAACGGCGCAAACCATGTGAGAAGGATCTCGAAGCTTTCGTAAAGCTTATTTGTAAGATTCAACAACGGCCTGAAGACGGTCGAAACGCGAATGATAAATAACCTCGAGCAGCTCGTGCATTGCCTTTAAGGCGTGTATGAGCTGTTCTTTTGTTATCAGACCCTGTTCAAATGCCTGGGCGGCCTCATCGCAGTCAAGGACCTTAACCTTGCCGGAAGGAGATACAACAACGTCGAAGAGCAGGTCCTCATATGTCAGGGAATTCTCTTTCTCGTTTTTGACGATATCGATGATGTCGCAGTACCAGTGAAGCACATTGCCGTCGCGGTCAAGAATCTTGCTGACCTTCCAGCCCTCTTTCAGGAAGAAGACCGATATTCCGCCGTCAAAATCCCGGCGGGGACGCAGGGATTTCCACCTGGTGACCATGATCTCATCGTCAAGGCGGAATATCTCGTCATCTTTGAGCCATGTGAGCTCGTCCGGAATAAATCTTCTTCTGTAGAGTTTGAGTCCGTTGATATCCATAATGATACACTTCCTTCGATAAAGGATTTTAAGTTGCAAATATCCCTGCCTGCGTGACGCAGACAGGGATCATCAGCTTTATTCGTCGCCTGCGACTCCTATGCGCACAAGCGCTCTCTGGAGCTTTGCCTCAGCGAGAGTCTTGGTCTTTGAGTCGAGGTCGGGGCGCGCGAGGATCTCCTCGGCAGCAGCCTTGGAGCGTTTTGCGCGCTCAAGATCGATATCCTCTTTCCACTCCCAGGTGGTAGCGAGCAGGTGGCAGGATCCGTTCATTACCGAAAGCATTCCGCCTATACAGGAACCTGAACGCCTCGTTCCGTCCTCAAGGACTATATACGCCTCGCCCATGCCGAGCGCGGTGCAGTAGTTGCAGTGGCCGGCAAGGATCGCAAGATCGCCCGTGATCGAGCGGCATTTAACGCGCTCAACCTCGCCGTCAAAGAGGAGGCCGTCGGGTGTTCCTATTCGTAAGGGAAAAGTCTTCATCAAGACACCTCCTTACTGATTCTTTGCTTTTTCAAATACATCATCGATAGTTCCTGCCATCAGGAAGCAGCTCTCGGGGATGTCGTCGCACTGTCCGTCAAGGATCATCCTGAAGCCGCGGAGCGTCTCTTTAAGAGGAACATACTTGCCGGGGATACCGGTGAACTGCTCGGCAACCGAGAAGCTCTGTGAAAGGAAACGCTGTACCTTACGCGCGCGGTTAACGGTAAGCTTATCTTCTTCGGAAAGCTCGTCCATACCCATGATGGCGATGATATCCTGTAATTCCTTATAGCGCTGGAGTACCTTCTGTACCGCGCGCGCGATCTCGTAATGCTCTTTGCCGACAACATCCGGTGAAAGAACACGGCTGGTCGAATCAAGAGGATCAACAGCGGGGTAAATACCCATGCTGGCGATATCACGCGAAAGAACGGTGGTAGCGTCCAGATGTGTGAATGTCGTGGCGGGAGCGGGGTCTGTCAGGTCATCCGCAGGTACGTATACGGCCTGGATGGATGTGATCGAGCCCTTGCGAGTCGAGGTGATACGCTCCTGAAGAGTACCCATATCCGTAGCAAGCGTAGGCTGGTAACCTACGGCTGAAGGCATACGGCCGAGAAGTGTGGAAACCTCGGAACCTGCCTGTGTGAAACGGAAGATGTTGTCGATGAAGAGGAGCACGTCCTGATTCTGTACGTCACGGAAATACTCGGCCATCGTAAGACCCGAAAGAGCGACACGCATACGTGCTCCCGGGGGCTCGTTCATCTGACCGTAGACTAAGGCGGTCTTGTCGATAACGCCCGACTCCTTCATTTCGTTGTACATATCGTTACCCTCACGGGTACGCTCACCTACACCGGTGAAAACGGAGTATCCGCCGTGCTCTGTGGCTACGTTGTGGATAAGCTCCTGGATAAGTACTGTCTTACCAACGCCGGCACCGCCGAAGAGGCCGACCTTACCTCCCTTTGCGTAAGGGCAGATCAGATCTACGACCTTGATACCGGTCTCTAAGATTTCGGTAGCCGAAGCCTGCTCTTCGTAGGAAGGCGCGGGACGGTGGATAGACCAGTATTCCTTTGCCTCGGGAGCGGGCTCATTGTCAACGGGGTCGCCGAGCAGATTGAATACACGGCCGAGGCAGACTTCGCCGACGGGAACCTTGATGGGCTCGCCGGTATCAACGGCCTCGATGCCGCGAACCATACCGTCAGTGGAATTCATGGCGATACAGCGGACTGTATTGTCTCCGATCTGCTGAGCAACTTCGGCAACAAGTCTGGCACCGTTAAGATTGATCTCAATGGCGTTTAAGAGGGCAGGGAGCTCGTCGGGCTTGAACTTGATGTCAAGTACGGGACCGGTTACCTGCACTACATGGCCAATGTGTTTGTCCATAAGTCAACTCTCCTTAAAAAATATTTACATGGAAGAAGCTTAAACTCCTTCCGCACCTCCGACAATCTCGGTGATTTCCTGCGTAATGCTGGCCTGGCGGGCACGGTTGTAATGCAGGTTCAGGGTATTGATCATATCCTCCGCATTGCTCGTAGCCGATTCCATGGCTGTACGTCTTGCAGCCTGCTCACTCGCGATCGAGTCGCACACGGCGCCGTAGATGACGCCGGCCACGTACTCGGGCACGATCGCGTCAAATACCTCAATACTGTCGGGCTCGTAAAGGATCAGATCCCTTACGGGCTCATCGACACCGTCATCGTCCAGGTCCGATATCGGAAGGACGGGAACGCAGTGAGGCTGCTGGGACAGCATTGATACGAATTCCGTATAAACAAGCTTTATGCTGCCGAAGGTCCCGGTCTTGTATTCCCTGCAGAGAAGGTTGGCGATCTCAAAGCAGTCGCCCACGCCGATCGTGGCAACCTCGGCGAATGCTTCGGTAACGAGCTCGGCCTTGTGGCGTCTGAAATAATCGAGAGCCTTCTTTCCGATCGGAAGGACCATGAAATCACGGCCGACCGTTTCGGCGTCGACACATTTGAAGAGGTTAGCGTTGTAGCCGCCCGCGAGACCTCGGTCACCGGCGATGACAACGTAGCAGACCTTCTCAACAGCGGGCACCGAGGAGTAAACAGACTGGAAATCCGTATTGCCCTCGGCAATGTCCTTAAGTGTCGCGAACAGTTCCTTAAAATAGGGACGGCAGTTGTCTGAACGTTCTTTTGCTTTACGCAGCTTGGAGGATGCCACAAGTTCCATTGCTTTGGTTATCTGCATCGTGCTCTGCACGCTTTTGATGCGCAGCTTAACCGCTTTCATGTTTGCAGCCATTTACTGTCCTCCTGTTTTATTTTTCTTTCTTCTGATCCAAGAATCGTGCGGTGTAGATATCGAGTGACTTTTTGAGATGCTCCTCGGTATCCGCCTCGAGCTTTCCTGTGGTCCTTACCGCTTCCATGAAAGCCGCTCCGTCGGGATCGGTATCAAGGAACTCGTAAAGTCCGCGCTCGTAGGAACGGATATCTTCAACTGCAACCTTGGAAAGAATGTTCTTTGTTACGGCATAGATAATGGCGATCTGCTTCTCAACCGGAACGGGAGAATTCTGATCCTGCTTGAGTACTTCAACGATTCGCGCGCCCTGATCGAGACGTGCCTTTGTATCGGCATCCAGATCGGAACCGAACTGGGCGAAGCTCTGCAGCTCTCTGTACTGTGAATAGATCAGCTTCAGGGTACCCGCAACCTTCTTCATGGCTTTGATCTGCGCGTTTCCTCCTACTCGCGATACCGAGATACCGGGGTTAACCGCAGGCATAACGCCCGAGTGGAAGAGCTCTGTCTCAAGGAAGATCTGACCGTCTGTGATCGAAATAACGTTTGTCGGGATGTACGCCGAAACGTCGCCGGCCTGGGTCTCGATAACGGGAAGGGCGGTAAGCGATCCGCCGCCGTGAGCCGCGTCAAGCTTTGCGGCACGCTCGAGAAGTCTCGAGTGGAGATAGAATACATCGCCGGGGTAAGCTTCACGTCCGGGCGGACGACGGATGAGCAGCGAGAGTGCGCGGTAAGCGACCGCGTGCTTGCTCAGGTCATCATAGATTATGAGGACGTGCTTGCCCTTGTTCATGAAATATTCGCCCATGGCACAGCCCGCGTAAGGAGCAATGTACTGGAGAGGCGCAGCCTCCGAAGCACTTGCGGCTACAACGATGGTGTAATCCATGGCGTGGTTCTTCTGAAGATTCTCAACCAGTGTGGCAACGGTCGAACGCTTCTGTCCGATAGCGACATAGATGCAGAGACAGTTCTTGTCTCTCTGGTTGATGATGGTATCGGTGGCCAGGGTAGTCTTACCTGTCTGACGGTCACCGATGATGAGCTCTCTCTGTCCGCGTCCGATCGGGATCATGGAGTCGATAGCCTTAATACCTGTCTGAAGGGGCTCGAAAACCGACTGTCTTTCGCAGATGCCGGGAGCCTTGCTCTCAATCGCGCGGAATTCCTCGGTCGCGATGGGACCTGCGCCGTCGATGGGCTGTCCGAGCGCGTTAACAACACGTCCGATCATCGCATCTCCGACGGGAACCGAAACGACCTTGCCTGTGCGCTTTACGGTCTGCCCTTCAGCAATATTTTCACCTGAGCCGAACAATACTACGGAAACGCTGTTCTCTTCGAGGTTCTGCGCCATACCGAAGCTTCCGTCTTCAAATTCGAGCAGTTCGCCGGCCATCGCGTTGATCAGGCCGCTGGCTCTTGCGATACCGTCACCGACGTTAAGTACGGTACCGGTCTCGTCCTGCCGGATCGAATTCTCGTAGTATTTGATCTGACTGCGGATGACTTGGGATATTTCTTCGGGTTTTAATTGCATAAGTCCATTCCATCCTTAAATTATAATTTCTTCGAGCTTCTTCGACATGCCCGCGAGACGTCCCGTAACGGTGCCGTCAAGCTGCTTGCCTTCGAGCTCAACCTTAATGCCTGCGAGTACCTTCGGGTCAACCTTTGAAGTAAGGGCGACCGTCTTGCCGCTCATCTCTTCAAGTTTTGCCGAGAGGGCTTTAAGCTGTCCGTCGTTCAACGCGACGGCGCTGGTAACAACTGCTTCCGCGATATTGTGATCCGCATTGTAACGCTTCTTATAGGCTTCTACGCAGCCCTCGTATTCACCGAGCATGCCGCGGTCGCACAAAAGCTTTAAAAAGCTGACAAAATATCTTTCACAAGCCGTGCCGAACGCTTTCTCGATCAGGCCGATGCGTTCTTCTCTCTTAATGGAGGGCTCTGCGAGGAGTCTCAGATAATCCTGATTCTCACGGAAGATTCCGCGGACCTCGATCAGATCCTTCATTATAGGTTCAGTGAGTTGTTCTTCGGCAGCAAGGTCATACAAGCTGCCTCCATATACTCCTGCACGCTCTGTCATAATTATCTCTACCTTTCACATCCGTTGGGACTTAGGCTTTTCCTACATTTTCAATAAATTCGTCGATCAGTTTCTCGTGGTCTTTTTCGCTGATCTCGCGCTCGATAACCTTGCCGGCGATCTCCATAGCCATGCTTCCGATCTCGCCCTTCAGTTCGTTAACGGCCTTGCGGCGCTCCTGGGCAATGTCGGCTTCTGCCTTTGATTTGATGGCAACCGCCTGTTCATTGGCTGCACGGATGATCTCGTCGCTCTGCGACGCCGCCGTCTTCTGGGCGGAAGCAAGAAGCTCGTTGGCCTTGTCACGG
>JAFZKM010000236.1 GCA_017553665.1 Lachnospiraceae bacterium | reverse complement strand
TCCGGTAATGCCGTCTTCCGTTTCGTCAAGCGTCGTAACGAATGTTTCGCTGCTCTCCGCTTTTCTGTGGCTGTAATAGTTGCCGTTCTTTCTGCCGTCCTCATTGACCTCGGGATCTCCGGCTCCGTGCCGCTCCGAGTATTCCTCGCTGACGCTCTCTCCTTCTTCCTCATCGGGGAAGCCCCAGTCGAGCAGCTGTCCTTCGGCGTCATATGTGCATCCGGCTTCGTTAAGAGCGATCACATCGCCTGTTTTAACGCTGCGGTACATCCGGAATCTTTCGCCGTGGCAATAAGGGATGAACAAGAATCTGTCGAGCAGGAAGATCGTCAATGTGTAGAAGTTCATCTTCCACGGCATGTCTTCCACATCTATCCTGCCTGTCTCCTTATAACGCTTCAGCTGGTCTCTCAGCATCCTGTGCGGAATGTCCTCATAATATTCATAAGGAATGCCCCTGCGTTTCATCTCCTTCTCGGAAACGGGTACGCACGCGAGTAATATAAGGAAAGCGTAGGCTGTGTTGTACTCACCCAGACAGTTCGGAACGAGCTCGGTGTAGTTATCGATGTCGTACTTGTTTCGCATCGAGCACATGTCCCAGACAAAGAAATGTGAGAATGACAAAACTTTCTCATCTGCCTCTACGGCCGCGAGAGCCTTATCGAGGAATTCCTTCTTATCGGAAGGCAGATCGTAAGGCGCCAGAAGTTTTTCGTAATACTCATGCGGAAGCAATTCTGTTTCGTAAACAGGCGAATACTCCTTAAAAGCCTCTTCAAGGCCTTTAGGGAGTTTATGCATCCCCATGTAATTTATCAGATCGTTATAAAGCCACTTAGTACTCATTTCTCTCCCCACAAGCTTGTTTCGTGTTTTGTTTCGCTTGTTACGTTATACAATATAACATTACTTTCTTTTGTGTGCAATAGTCATTTTTACTATTTTCTTACGTCGATTTTTGTGAAATATCACGTAACGAAATTAACGTTGTTTCGTTGACATACGCAAAACGAATCGTTAAAATAATATACAGCGCAAGCTAGAATACATGTCCGGAAAGGATTACCATGAGCACAATCAGAGATGTTGCGGCACTGGCTAATGTTTCGGCCGCTACCGTATCGCGCGTATTGAACCACGATACAAAATATAAGATGACAGAAGAGACGATCGAACGCGTCTGGAAGGCTGTGGCCGAGCTCGGCTATAAGGCACCCACCTCATCGCAGGATCAGATGCGTTACATTCACAGACCTGAGATCGTTACGCAGAATACACATAAGTTCGGCTGCATTCTGAACGTTCAGGGCGGTAAGTATAACGATCCTTATTATCTTTCCATTCTTTCGGGCTTCGAAGAGGCCGTTATGAAGAAGGGTTATGAGATCTCTTTTATAAGAACGAATCAGGAGCTTGAGAATCCGAAGGTGCTCTACTCTACCTTCCAGAATCCTGTCAGCGGCGTGATCATCATGAACACGCTTGAGGAATCGACATTCTCCTATCTTAAGAATCAGACGCCTTACATTGTAGGCATAGATACGGATCATACAGACATTGACAATATCGCGTACGACCATTACGGCGCCGCTTTCATGGCGATACAGCACCTTATGGACCGCGGATATAAGAGGATCGGCTTCATCGGCGGTTTCGCCGAAAACATGAAGACCAGCCGCCGTTACAACGGCTACTATTCCGCTCTTCACTGCTTTAATCTCGAGTATAATCCCGAGTGGGTTCTCGCCAGCAACTGGGACGAGGAACACTGCGAAAGCGTTATCCGCCAGGCATACGAGAAGAAGGTCCTTCCCGACGCTTATTTCGTAGCGTCCGACCTTATGGCTATCGGAGTCTTAAGAACCCTCTTCGATCTCGGAGTGAAGGTTCCCGAGCAGGTAGCGGTCATCGGTCTTTCGAACATCGAAATCTCGAAGTATTCGAATCCTCCGCTGTCCACTATCGCCCTTCCGATCCACGACATGGGCCGCGTAGCAGCCCGCACACTCTTCGACCGCATTGAAGGCGATGACACACCCGCGAAGGTTGTTACGCTGAGCGCCGAAGTTCTCAGACGTTCGAGTACTTGATTTTTTCTCATCCTCATATAATACTACATGCAAAAACCCCGAAGCTTTAAGCTCCGGGGTTTTTGTCATATGTTTTACTTAGAGAACTTTCCCTTCATCACGTTCGACCACTCGGTGTAAACGGTCTTGCCGTTAACCTTCTTGTAGCCTCTGACTTTGAAGTAATAGGTCTTGCCGTCCTTGCCCTTTGTATACTTGTATTTAACGGTTGAAGCCTTCTTAATGGTCTTTTTCTTCTTAAAGGTCTTGCCCTTGTCACCGGATACATAAACCTGATATCCGTCCAGCTTGAAGTCTGCCGAGTTAGTCCACTCAAGAGTGATCTTGCCGGTCTTGTTCGACGCAATCTCAAGATCTACTTCTACGGCCTGAACAGCTTTCTTCTGCTGCTTTGCGGTAAGTGATGAGAAATCGGTCTTCGAAGTATCGTCCTTCTTGCCCGAGTCATCGCTCTTAGCGGGTCCGTCTGCCTTAGGTCCCTGAACGAGGATTACTGCCTGCTCGCTGTTGCCGTATTTATCCTTAACAGTGATAACGGTCGATCCAACGGTTCCCTTCGGGATGCAGAATCTTGCGTAGGTCATCTTGCTGTCGCCGCCCGCAAGATAAGCAACCTTCTTATTCGAAGAAGTATATACGAAATCGTAGTACCATTCCTGCTTATACTCGAAATTCTTCAAGTACAGAGTGATGTAGCCGTCTCTGTCCTTGGGAGTCTCAACTACATACATGTTCCTCTCGAAATCAAGAGGTCTGCTGTATACATGAACATTCCAGATTTCAGTATGGTTATTTGTTGTATTTGTAAATGTCAGCGTAGCGTCGCCGGGGTTGTTTGCCTGCGCGTAGAACTCGTTTGTATTGAATCCCCATCTGTCATTGCGCTCGGGCTTATTGATTATCTTCTTGTTCGATGTGCTTGTCGTGTAAGACATCTTCTCGGGCTCGATGAAAGCATATCTGCCGACTTCGAGGCCGATATCATATACGACTTTTGTTTCCTCAACCTGTACGGGAGCGGTATAAACGGGCTCATATTCAGGCTGGAAAAATACCTGCTGAACGGGAGGCTCCGGAATGGGCTCAACTGTATTGAGCGGGATCGGTGTGGGCTCCCAATCGGGATTCATCGGTCCTCTGGGCAGTTCAACCGGATCAATGTCGGGATTCGCATGACCTCTCGGAGGCTCCTCATAGTAGGGAGTAGGTGTAGCCGTTACATAATCGGGGCTTACAACCTCATACTCAACTCTGAGCACATTATCATTGCTCGAAGGTCTGTCTTGCCTGTCTACGGGCGCGTCATTCGACGAAACAAGCTCCGTATTTACCTCGTAATACGCGTAGCTGCTCTGGTCATAATCCACGCTTACCTGATTCCAGTAATTAAAGAACTGGTTCTCGATCTGCTCGAGCTGATCCTCGGTATAACCGTAATAAAAACCGTTTTCTTCCTGATAATAAGGATCAGGGTCCTCTGAATAGCCCTCTCCTATCGAACCTGCGTCCTCTGCTTCATTGTCAACAGTCTGATCATTGCTGCTCTGGCCGTTCGAGTAATTGTCATTCTCATCCGCAAAAACCGCGATGGGAGTCGAAAGTACCATGATAAGCACAAGAAGCATAGCAAAAAATCTAACTCTTCTCATTCCAAAAACCTCCATCCTATATTCTTTAATGAATGTTACCGGGACATCATTACGACATTCCGGTAACACATCCAGGAAAATATTTTATACTAAACAAATAAAACGAAATACACCATTAAGTATGAAAAATGAAGTGGATATTTATCGCTTAATCCGCATATTTATCCACGATCACACCGCCTGTTTTGTATACGGACTTCTCGGGAACGAAACCTCTTACACAGCTCAGCGGATAGATATTGCTGCATCTTCCGACTACGGTACCGGGATTAAGAACCGAATTGCAGCCTACTTCAACATTATCACCGAGCATAGCTCCGAATTTGCGCAGACCGGTCTCGACCTTTCTGCCCTTGAACGAAACGGTTACGTTCTTCTTATCCTGCTTTACGTTGCTCGTTACGGCACCTGCGCCCATATGGGCCTTGTAACCCAGGATCGAGTCTCCTACATAGTTGTAATGAGGCACCTGAACCTTATTAAACAGGATAACGTTCTTAAGCTCGGTGGAATTGCCCACAACGGCTCCGTCACCGACGATTGCCTTGCCGCGGATAAACGCGCACTGGCGAACCTCAGCGTCGCGCCCTATGATGCAGGGACCCGTGATGCTTACCGTAGGCCAAACTTTCGCGGACTTCGCGATCCAGATATCCTCGCCCTTCTGCTCGAATTCATTGGGATCGAGTGTAGGTCCGAGCTTCTTTATGAAATCTCCGATATCCGCCAGAACCTCCCAGGGATATGTCTTTCCTTCAAAAACCTCCGCTGCGATCGTCTGGGACAGATCGTACAGATTGCTGATCTTCATTTCTTCCATTTCAGTATTCTCCCTAATTATCATTTTCATGCGAGTGCCTTGATCGCCGCGCCGACAGTGTCATACAGCCTGTTCGCGTCGTCGAGGCTCTTGCCCTTGATTCCGTAGTAGAACTTGATCTTCGGCTCGGTGCCGGAAGGTCTTACGCAGCACCACATATTGTCCTCGAGTTCGTAATAAAGTACGTTCGAGGTAGGAAGCTCTGTCTCGCCCTTCGCTCCCGTCGCGTAATCAACAACAGTATGAAGCTTATAATCGTAAGCCTTGATGACCTTAATGCCGGCAAGCACTGTAAGAGGCTTCGCGCGAAGGCCGTCAAGTATCGCGGCGATCTTCTCCGCTCCGTCAGCGCCCTTCATCGTGATCGATACGGCACCCTCACGGAAATATCCGTACTCCTCGTACATCTCGAGCATTCTGTCCCAAAGAGACTTGCCCTGAAGCTTATTGTAAGCGGCAGCCTCGCAAAGGCCCATAACAGCCACGCAGGCGTCCTTGTCGCGCGCATGCGTACCGATCAGGCATCCGTAACTCTCCTCATAGCCGAACATGTACTGAAGGTCCTTCTTGCCCTGCTCGAAGAGCTTGATCTGCTCACCGATGTACTTGAAGCCTGTCAGGCACTCGATCAGCTCGCAGCCGTATTTTTTCGCTACAACATCGCACATATTCGTGGTAACGATGGTCTTTACGACAGCGCCGTTCGCGGGCAGCTTTCCAAGCTCTTTCCTGGTCTGCAGCTGGTAATCAAGGAGCAGTGTTCCGCTCATATTGCCCGTAAATGCCATGTATTCGCCGGTCTTCGTATCCTTCGCGTATACGCCGAGGCGGTCTGCGTCGGGGTCGGTAGCGAGGATAATGTCGGCGTCAACCTTCTTCGCGAGCTCCAGAGCCAGCTTAAATACTGCGGGATCCTCGGGGTTGGGATATCCGACCGTAGGGAAATTTCCGTCAGGAAGCTCCTGCTCGGGAACCACATAAACGTTCTTGAATCCGAGAGACGCAAGCACGCGTCTTACAGGCAGATTTCCCGTGCCATGAAGAGGCGTATAAACGATCGTAATGTCCTCAGCTGCCTTCTTGATCACATCGGGACGAAGCACGAGCTTCATGAGCTCCTCATTATAGCGGGCGTCGATCTCCTCACCGATCACATTGTACAGGCCCTTAGCCTTCGCGTCCTCGATGTTCATGGTCTTGCACTTCGAGAAATCCGAGATCGAATTAACCTTAGCGATTATATTATTGTCATGAGGAGGCGTGATCTGAGCGCCGTCCTCCCAGTAAACCTTATAGCCGTTGTACTC
>JAFZKM010000235.1 GCA_017553665.1 Lachnospiraceae bacterium | reverse complement strand
TCTTCCTTCGATGCCCAGTAGCCTACCGCGAGGCCTGCGAGGTAAGCCGCGCCCATCGCCGTGGTCTCAACGCAGGACGGTCTGTCGACCGGAGCGTTGATGATGTCGCTCTGCGTCTGCATCAGGAAATCGTTCGCGCTCGCGCCTCCGTCGACTCTCAGCGATGTGAGCTCAAGCCTCGAATCCGCGTTCATCGATCCGATAACGTCATTGACCAGGAACGCGATGGATTCAAGCGTCGCCCTGATGATGTGGTATTTGTTGACGCCTCTCGTAAGTCCGACGATGGTTCCTCTCGCGTACTGGTCCCAGTACGGAGCGCCGAGTCCCGTGAACGCAGGTACCACATAGCAGCCGTTCGTATCGGGCACTTTCTTTGCCATGTACTCGGAATCGGGCGCCGAATCGATCAGGCGCATCTCGTCACGCAGCCACTGGATAGCGGCTCCGGCTACGAAGATCGAGCCCTCGAGCGCGTAGTTTACTTTTCCGTCAAGTCCCCACGCGATGGTGGTAACCAGGCCGTTCTTTGAGAATACGGGCTTTTCGCCGGTGTTCATCAGCAGGAATCCGCCTGTTCCGTAGGTACACTTGGTCTCTCCGGGGCTGAAGCAGGTCTGTCCGAAGAGCGCCGCCTGCTGGTCGCCCGCGGCTCCCGAGATCGGGATTGCTCCGCCAAAGAACGAAGGATCCGCGGCTCCGTAGATCGAGCTCGAAGGCACGGGCTTCGGAAGCATGCATCTGGGGATGTTCAGCTCCGCCAGGATCTCATCGTCCCAGTCCAGAGTGTTGATATTGAATATCATGGTCCTCGAAGCGTTCGAATAATCCGTCACATGGACCTTACCCTTTGTCATCCTCCAGATGAGCCAGGTCTCCACGGTTCCGAACAGCAGCTCGCCGGCCTCGGCTTTCTGCCTCGCTCCGGGCACATGATCGAGTATCCACTTTATCTTTGTCGCAGAGAAATAAGCGTCAATAACGAGTCCGGTCTTCTTGCGGAACGAATCGGTGAGTCCCTTCTCCTTCAATTCGTCGCAATATTCCGCGGTCCTTCTGCACTGCCATACGATCGCGTGATAAACGGGCTCTCCCGTGTTCTTGTCCCATACGATCGCGGTCTCGCGCTGGTTCGTGATGCCGATCGCCGCGATATCCGCAGCGGTCGCGCCGATCTTTAACATAGCCTCGACTGCCACGCCGAGCTGCGTGGACCATATCTCGTTCGCGTCATGCTCTACCCAGCCGGGCTTCGGGAAATACTGGGTGAATTCCTTCTGCGCGATCGAGCAGATCTCGCCCTTTTCATTGAATAAAATGCACCTGTTGCTGGTCGTTCCCGCGTCCAGCGCCATTACATATTTTGCCATGTCCTTCTCCTTTCGGTATCCAAAATGGCTTTTTGACATAAAAAGAGCATAACAAGGGAAGGGGTTTCCTCCCTCGTCATGCTCCAATCTCTCCGTCTCTTGGATATATATAATTTAGCACACTTTTTTACACTTGTAAAGCGTACTATCTCAGGTCTTTCATGGCGCAGCCGTCCATGTCATCGAAGGCCTGGTTCTCGCCCGCCATGCCCCAGATAAAGGTATAGGCGCGTGTTCCCGAACCTGCGTGGATCGACCAGCTGGGGCTGATGACAGCCTGCTCGTTGCGCATGATGATGTGACGTGTCTCGGTGGGCTCGCCCATGTAATGGAATACGAGATCGTCGGGACCCATATCGAAGTAAAGATAAACTTCCATACGTCTGTCATGAGTATGGCAGGGCATGGTGTTCCAGACGCTTCCGGGTTCAAGCTTTGTCATGCCCATAACGAGCTGGCAGCTCTCAACCTGGCCGGGAAGGATGTATTTGTTGATGGTCCTGTGATTCGATTCCTCGAGGGTTCCGAGCTCGACCTTGTTCTGAGGCTTAACGATGACAACGCCGTCCGAAGGCTCGCCGTTCAGCTTGATGAGAACGGTCGGGCAGGTGCGATGAGCGGGTGTGCTGTTGATATAGAACTTCGCGGGCTCCGATGAGGAAACACTCTTGAAGGTGATGTCCTTCGCGCCCATTCCGATGTACATTCCGTCCTTGTAGCCTACCTCATAGGTCCTGCCGTCGATCGTGATGATACCCTTGCCGCCGATATTGATAACGCCCATCTCGCGTCTCTCAAGGAAATATTCGGCGCGCAGCTCAGCGCCCGCGGTCAGCTTCAGTTCCTTATTTACGGGAACTGCCGAACCTGTGATGATCCTGTCGATGTAGCTGTAAACGAGCTTGATCTCGTCAGCCTGAAAAAGATCGTCAATGAGAAATTCCTCACGAAGTCTTGTAGTGTCATAGGTCTTTACGTCACGGGGTGACGAATATGTTCTGATCTCCATAATAATCTCCATTCAAAATATTTTTACCATTTTCCCGCGGGACATCCGGAATTCACCGTAAAAGCCCGCACCTCGACATAACAGCCGCACTTGCGGCACATCCCCGAGATAAGCATATCACATTCCTTACATAGAGACAAACGGGAACGGTAAACGCTCTCGTCTGCTCTTTCCGCTTCGGGTATCGAAGCAATGTAGTTCTGTACGCTTTCGTAAGCCGCTTTGTCTGCCATCTCATAAAGCAGACAGCGTTTGCACTCTCTGAGTTCCATCTTACTGGGGCTGCTTGCCGATGTAGGCAAGGATACCGCCGTCCACGTAAAGCACATGTCCGTTAACGAAGTTCGAAGCCTCGGACGCAAGGAATACGGCGGGACCTACAAGGTCTGCCGTGGTACCCCAGCGTGCCGCGGGTGTCTTCGCGATGATGAACGCATCGAAGGGATGCCTGCTGCCGTCAGCCTGTCTCTCACGAAGGGGAGCGGTCTGGGGAGTCTCGATGTAGCCGGGTCCGATGCCGTTGCACTGGATATTGAACTCGCCGTACTCGGAAGCGATGTTGCGGGTGAGCATCTTAAGTCCGCCCTTTGCCGCTGCGTAAGCCGATACGGTCTCACGTCCGAGCTCGCTCATCATCGAGCAGATGTTGATGATCTTTCCGCCGCCATTCTTGATCATGGTCGGGATAACAGCCTTTGATACGATGAAGGGAGCGTTCAGGTCTACATCGACAACCTGTCTGAACTGCGCAGCCGTCATCTCGCACATCGGGATCCTCTTGATGATTCCCGCGTTATTAACGAGTATATTGATATCGCCTACTTCGGCCGAGATCTTCGCTACCAGCGCGTTAACCGCATCCTCATCGGTTACGTCGCATACATAACCCTTAGCGTCGATGCCTTTCTCCTTATAAGCCGCAAGGCCCTTATCCACAAGTTCCTGATTGATATCGTTGAAAACGATCTTCGCGCCCGCGTCATGCATTCCGCACGCAATGGCGAAGCCGATACCGTACGAAGCGCCGGTAACGAGAGCTACCTTGCCTTCGAGCGAAAACGAATTAAGAATGCCCATAAGATTTCATACCTCCTAAATAATAATGAAACTGTAAATAGTTTTTTATTTACAGTTTCATTATACAAAACCCTGTTTCAAATGTCAAAACATTTTTGGAACTTATTCCGCACTTTTCATCGCGGCTTCGATCCTGTTGAGCATATCGGTGTATTCCTCAAGGAATGCCGCGCTGTCCTCTTCGATATACGCGATATTGTTCTCCTTCGCGGCGAACTCATGCTTCTTCGCGTGAGCAGACAGCTCTGTCGCGGCGATCGTGGCCATCGTGCTCTTCGCGGCGTGCGCCTCGATGCCGTAATCCTCGTAATCCTTCTCGGCAAGGTATTTCTTCATAAGATCGATCTTCTCTCTTCCGTCCAGGATGATGGTCTCGAGAAGCGAACGCATAAACTCTTCATTGCCTCCGAACTGCTCACAGGTCGCGTCATAATCCATTCCGGCGACTCCTCTTATAGCATCTGCAAAACTCATTTTGCTTCCTCCTTTATCTTCTTCGGGCTTCGCCGGCTGAGCAGCGGGCTCGGGTTTATCTTCCGGTCTTTCGGCCGTTTTTTCAAAATCGGTTATTACAAGCCTGGAGGGCAGGAACTGCATCACACGTTCCTCCAGCAGCGCGGAATCTATGGGCTTGGTCAGATAATCCGCGAAGCCCTCCGCGAGATACTTATCCTTAAGTCCGGCAAACGCGTTCGCGGTGAGGACAATGACCGGCGTATCCGCATTCTTGCCCCGCAGGTCTTCCCTGATCATATGCAGAGACGCGATACCGTCGGGATCGGGCATTCTGTGGTCCATGAGGATCAGATCGTATTTCTTCGTCTGGCAGAGCGAAACAGCCTCGCGTCCTCCCGTAACGGTATCGATCTTGATCTGTGTGCGTTTGAGCAGTTCACCGACAACCTTAAGGTTTACGACATTGTCATCGACCACGAGCAGCTTGGCGTCGGGCGCGTGGAACCGTTCTTCGTACTCGGTGCCGGGTGTCTTCGATCTGTCGACCGCCTCGGCGAAATTGCCGATAGGCGCCGCGTCCACAACCTTAAGAGGCAGTACTACCGTGAATGTGCTTCCCTGTCCGTACTCACTCTCAACGTTGATCGTTCCGTTCATCATATTTACGAGCTTCTTAACGATGCTCAGACCGAGGCCCGTGCCCTCTACGGAACGGTTCTTGACCTCATCGACTCTGGTGAACGAATCAAACAGCTTGTCAATGTTCTCGGGCTTTATTCCGATACCCGTATCCTTGATCACGAATCTCACGTCATAGAGTCTCGGATCGCTGAACGAAGGCATCGCGCTCATTCCGAAGAATACGCTTCCGCTGTTCGTGTATTTGACGGCGTTCGAAATGATATTGATGATTATCTGCTTGATATGAAGATCGTCGCCGAGCAGCCTGCTCGGAAGCTTCTCCGATATATCAAATACCGCTTCGAGGTTCTTGCCTCTCGCGCGGTCCGAAGCCAGAACGATTATATCGTTGGCAAAATCAGCCGTTTCGAACTCTACCGGAATGATCTCGAGCTTTCCGGCCTCGATCTTCGAGAAGTCGAGAACATCATTGATAAGACCGAGCAGGAGTCTTCCGGAGCTGTCGATCTGGCGCGCGAATTCCTTGATCTCGGGATCGCGGCTTTCTCTCAGGATCATCTCGTTCATTCCGATGATGGAATTGATGGGCGTCCTGATCTCATGAGACATATTCGCGAGGAAATGCGATTTCTGGACATTCGCCTCGATGGCGGCTGTCTTCTCTCGCTCTCCGTTCCGCAGTACAAGTATCTGCTGTACCAGTGATGCAAATACAAGTATATAGAGTCCCGCGAGCAGGAAGGTCCTGTCCACTCTGCCTCTCATCGTCACGATCAGGATCATCTCGATCGAAGTAAGGAACAGGAATGTAAGCATGCCTGCCGCGACAATATAATACTCGTGGAGGTGTCCTTCCATGATATCCCTGAATATCACTACGAGGACAACGATCACCGTTAACGCCTGGAATGAGGTTATCGCGAACGTATTCGTCTCAAAGCTCGTAAAGCCCGTCATATGCATCGCGATCATATATACCGCGTAGATAATGCAGGCTCCCATCGTCATCAGCAGCGCTTCTTTCTTCCTGTGCCGCATCGTATCGAACACATACAAAAGGATCGGCACGGGCATCAGCAGAATGGCCATGTACGAAAGCGGGCCGTCCACATAATAATTTCCGAATATAAGCTGGAACGAAGGCGAGTCGAATACCATCCACAGCGATGCCATAAAGATTCCGAGCGCCATCTCAACGATATCGATCTTACGCCCGAAAACGCCGTGAAGAATGCTGCCGATGATCGCGATCGCCGCCGAAATACCGGCAAGCAGTATAGTGAAGTAATAATATACCCTGTGTTCGGAAACGTAGCCGTTCTTTATACCGAACGCGTCGCCGTAATATGCGTTAAGGAAGATCGAGTTGTCCTTTTCCGTGTCGTATCTTTCTATCAGAAGCTTTTTGCCGGCGTCCGCCGAAGTGATCGGAACGAACAGCCATCTGGCCTTACAGATGCCGCCGAGGCTGATGTCGCCTTCATTGTCATCAAAGGAAAGGCGCAGTTCGTCTCCGACGTAGACACGGCTGTCTCTCAGATTGTAGTAGGCAAAATAGAAATTGTCTTTGACATCATTCGGAAGTGTCGTGAAGATGATCGCGGGATCGCCTTTATCGATATCGAGTTTTATGGGCAGAGTTATCTGAACCTCGGTACCGTCCTGCTGTACCCAGGTCCATTCGGTGATCTCGGTATAATTGCTCTCAAAGCCATAGTCTCTGTCAAACCGGATCTTATCTATAATATGGTACGCTATAAATATCGCTGTCAGAACGACGAACGATATCTGTATCGCCACTATTATGCTTCTGGTTTTGTTATTCATGTGATAAGCGCCTCAGAAT
>JAFZKM010000234.1 GCA_017553665.1 Lachnospiraceae bacterium | reverse complement strand
TTGATGGCGCGCTGATGACCTGCTTCAACAAGTGCGTAAAGGAAAATGCAGGTATCTTCTCGCAGCCTCAGGGATGGCTGATCCTGGCCGAGGCAAAGCTCGGACACGGCAACCGTGCATATAAATACTGGACCGAAGCTGCTCCCGCCACCTATAACGACTGTGCCGAAAAACGCGCTCTCGAGCCCTATGTTTACGGACAGTTTGTTGAGGGCAAGGATTCACCGTTCGCCGGCCGCGCTCATGTGCATTGGCTGACAGGTACCGCGTCCACCGTTATGGTAGGAACCACGGAGGGTATCTTAGGTCTCAATCCGGAGACTGACGGCATCGTTATCGATCCTTCGATCCCTTCGGAGTGGAAGAGCTACACCATGAAGAAGAACTTCAGGGGCAAGATCCTGAACGTTACGGTCAATAATCCGGACGGCAGCGAGCACGGCGTTAAGAAGGTCATTGTGAACGGAACCGCGATCGACGGCCTCCTGATCAGGGACGATATCTTAAAGTCAGAAAATGAAATAGTAATAGAAATGTAAGAGGAAGAGAAAGCAACATGAAAACAATGGGGAAAACGATCAGAAAAACCGCAGCCTTGCTGATCATGGCCGTGATGCTCGCATCGACGGCGGCCGGATGCGGAAAGAAGGAGGATCCCGTTAAGGATCCGGGTACGGATGTTACGCAGCCCGTAAGCGGGGATAAGACTACAGACGCTCCCGCGCCTACGGATACACCCGCGGAACCCACGAAGGCGCCTACGGACGCGCCTGCCGAGCCTACAAAGCCTGCCGATCCGACAAAGGCTCCGGAGCCCACGGAAGGCCCTTCAGCGGTCGATATCACGCCGTATGAGGCTCATCCCTCGTATGTGAGCAAGGCAAACGACATTAAGGAAGTAAGTCTGGTTTTTGACGGTGAAGGCGGATTTTCCTTCTCGGCCGAAGGAATACTCTTCAGCAACGATCTGACCCTTACGATCTCGGCACCCGCGGGAGCGAAGGTTTATTACACGCTCGATGGCAGGATGCCCGATGAGAGCAGTACGGAATATACGGAGCCACTCAGCTTCGAGGCGCACGGCGGCGATTTCCCTCCCGCACATCTGCTCAGGGCTGTGGCGAAGCTTTCCGACGGTACATTCTCAAAGACCGCGGCAAAGACATTTATCGTGGCAAAGAATCTCGAAGGTCGCTTTACGACGCTCATCTTCTCGATAAGCGGCGATCCGGACGATCTGACAGAGCGTCCCGACGGGATCTTCTACGGAAACAATTACAGCAAACGCGGACGTGAGAGCGAGCGCGGCGTATTCGTGGAGGCCTGCAGGGCCGACGGTACCGAGCTCATCGCGCAGTACGCGGGAGTCAGGATCTACGGCGGATATTCGCGTCAGAGCACGATCAAATCGATGAAGCTGTTCTCGCGCAAGTCCTACGATCCCGACCATAAGAATTTCAAGTTCTCCGAGTTCGGTACGGTTAAGCTTGACGGCTCGGACGATATTATCAAGAAATACGACAAGCTTGTACTCAGAAACAGCGGCAATGACATGCAGTTCGCCTTCATCAGGGACGAGCTGAGCCAGACTCTGTGCCGCCTCGCCGGATTTGAGGTATATGAGGGCTGCCTTCCCGCGGTCGCGTACCTTAACGGCGAGTATTACGGCTATTTCTGGCTGCATGAGAACTACTGCGATAAGTTCCTCAAGGAGCTCTACGGCGACGCTGAAGGTGAGTTCTTCATCCTTGAGGGCAGCGAGCAGAACAAGAACGACGATGACGACTGCCAGGCGCTTGTCGACGAGTATAATAAAAAATACAAGGAGTTCATCGAAAAGGATCTCACCGACGAAGCCGAGTACGCCAAGCTCTGTGATTTCATGGATGTCGAGGATTATCTCGATTACTATGCATGGAACATCGCGATCAATAACTGGGACTGGCCGAACAACAATTACAAGGTCTTCAGATATGTGGAGGCCGACGCCGCAGCGCTCTCGGCTGAAGGTGCCGCGGTCACTCCCGATAACGAAGTATTTGACGGCCGCTGGAGATTCCTCGTACACGATATGGACTACTCGTACGGCATCTACGACCAGTATCAGGCCGCTGCGAACTACAATAACCTCAAGGTCATCCTGAACCCCAGCGACAACCGCTATTCGCCTCTGTTCAAGAAGCTCATGGAGCGCAAGGACTGCAGGCATTACTTCAGGGAGAAGACCATGGAGTTCTTAAACGGCGCGTTCAGCGAGGAATGCATCATAGAGACCTACAATACGCTTAACGCCGAGAGAGCCGGCGAGCTCGCGCATTACTATGATTTCATCGCGCAGCAGCGCAGGAAGGGCGATTTCACCCTTTGGACGAACGCCGACTATCTGGCGGGAGTCGAGAAGCAGATTTTCAACTTCGCGAAGGACAGGGGAAGATATGCGATCAAATACATGGACAGTCTGCTGCCCGAGCTCGAATAATGATGTTTGGAGATGAATCGGATGTTTTATAATATGTATGGCCCGTTTGCGGAAAACGCGCTGATCTACGCGGCTCTGCTCGCCGGTTTTGTACTGACCTTTGTACTGCTCAAGGTCTTTAAGCATAAGCTTCCGGGCGATATCGGAAGAGCCTACGCGGTAAATGCCGCGGCGGCAAAGGGAAAGCCCCGCGGGGCGGGAGTCGTGTTCGTTCCCGTTTACGCGCTGCTGATCCTGCTTTTTGCTCCGCTGACCTGGGAGAGCATATGCTATGCCGTCCTCATGATACTCGCGATGCTAGCGGGCTACCTTGACGACGCTTCGAAGAATCCGTGGGGGGAGTACAAAAAGGGCTTTATCGATCTTGTGATCTCGCTCGCGATCACGCTCGTGTTCATTTTTAACAATACAACGCACATTCTTCTCCCGTACAGCGGAAAGACCGTTATGCTTCCCGTATGGCTTTACGCCGTGCTCGGAACGGTGCTCGTCTGGGCTTCGATCAATGTTGTCAACTGCACGGACGGAGTCGACGGACTCTCGAGCACATTGTCCCTGCTTTCGATGGGAGCGTTCATCGTTCTGCTGAACAGGGAGTCGGTTGCGGAGCACATCGGGTGCTGTCTGCCCGGAGTTGATTTCAGGGTATTCATCTACGGCTTTATGGGCGTTCTGGGCGCTTATCTGCTGCTGAACGCAGGTCCGAGCATAATGCTGATGGGCGACGCGGGATCGAGAACTATCGGCGTATTCTTCGCGCTCGCCGCGATGAAGAGCGGAGCGCCGC